>CATPAV010000001.1 GCA_955652245.1 uncultured Candidatus Udaeobacter sp.
CCAAGCTCCACCGTTTGCCAGTAATCGAGTTCGTGCACAATGTGAAAACCGAGATCGTGGACCAGATTTCCCACTCCGATGGGAACAGCAATCGGTTGATCGGCCGCCACGCGCCGCAACGTGCGCCGATCGAGATGATCGAAATGGGCGTGCGTCACCAGGACAAAATCGATTGAGGGCAGATGATGAATTTCAAAGCCGGGCTGCTTCAATCGCTTGACGACCTTGAGCCACTACGACAAGATCGGATCAATCAAGACATTGACTTCGTGAGTTTGAATCAAAAACGAGGCGTGTCCAATCCAGGTGACGCAAATTTCGCCCTGCCGAATCTTCGGAAATTGCGGCCGCGCATGATCACCAGCGCGCTTGGTAAATAGCGAAGGGATGAGGACGCTGGTGAGGAAATTGCGCTTGTGCCAGTCCGGCGACGGGCGCAATCGCACGCGCGTGGAACGCTTGTTACCTGCACCATCCCCGGACGCCTGGCGAACGATATTCCTCCGGCTCTTCTTTGAAAAACGAATCGGCACGATCGAAAGAGCATATAAGCTCGCCCGGGTGAAGCAAAAGCTTTTGCATCGATGGGCGATGATGACTAACGATCGGGTTGATTGAATGAGAATTCCGCGTTGAGTTGTGTGCGGTATGCGCTGTTGGAAAATCCTAATTCCGCTGGTGTTGATTTGCTCGGCGGCGGCGGCGATGGAATCGCGCTTGCCATTCAGCACGGTTTTCAGAGGGCAGGACCAATTCAATCGGCTGGTTGCGAAGGCCAAGTCGGAGAATTGGCCGGCGTTGCCAATCGGTGAACGGACGGCCGCTGTCGGTCAGGCCCTCGTCGGCACGCGCTACAAACATTTTACCCTCGAAATCGATAACCGTATCGAGTCGCCGTCGGTGAATTTTCAAGGGATGGATTGCTGGACGTTTTTCGAAATCGCCCTCAGCTTTGCCCGGATGCTGAACGAGCCGGAATCGAATTGGACTCCGGAACGTTTGCTGCATTACATCGAGATCGACCGCTATCGCAGCGGCGAATGCACCGGCGAATATCTTTCGCGTCTGCATTATTTGGAGGATTGGCTTTACGACAATGACCGTCGCGGCCTGGTGGAAGATCTAACGCGCAGTCTTGGCGGCCGCAGCGTTCCACATTCCGCACGCGAGATGAGCGTGGGCTGGCGGCATTACCGTTATCTGGCGGCGAACCGCTCGCTGCTCGGGCCGCTCGCGCGGATGGAGGCGAATGTTTCGTCGCGTCCGCTCTATGAAATTCCGAAGAATCGCGTCGCTGGAATCGAACCAAAATTACGCAGCGGCGACGTCATCGGAATTATTTCGCGGGACCGAAATGGACTTTATTCGACCGCACACGTCGGGTTGGCGCTCCGCACCAATGACGGCGTTCTTCATTTCATGCACGCCTCTTCACCGGGAAATTCCGGCCGCGTCATCGTGGACGCACAGCCTTCGAAATATCTGTATCGCTACCGGACAGACAGCGGAATCCTGGTCGCACGCCCGTTGCGTTAGGCTTTGTCCCGCTCGTGGAATTCCGCGAGCAACTTCTCTAGTCGCTCAAGGGCCTCTTCGGCATCGACACCGTGCGCTTCGAGCGTACCGGCAGCGCCGCAATCGAGGTTGGCCCGGAGGATATCGATGAGGCTGGTAGCCGAATATCGTTTTCCGTCTTTCACGATCCAAATTTCCGAGCGGAAACTATTCGCACGTTTAACGAACTCGGCAGCGGGCCGCGCATGCAAACCGAGCTTGTTTGTGATGTGCACTTCTCGTTTCGCCGAGACCGACGCGCGCTTTTCACCGAATCTCATGCCTGACTCGTGCCCCAGCGGCGATGCAGGAATTTCTCGATCGGCGAAAATAAAATTTTATCCACGAGTAAACCGATTACAACAATGACAACCATAATCGCGATCACTTGGTCCATTGCGCTTAGCTCGCGACCATAGTGCAGGAGCTGGCCCAGTCCGAAGCCGGTCAGGATCGTGACAAAAATCTCTGCAGCCATCAGCGAGCGCCAGGCGAATGCCCAGCCTTGTTTCATGCCGCTAATAATGAATGGCAATGACGCGGGAAAAATAACCTTGAGCCAGATATGCAGACGCTTCGAACCCATGGTGAGGGCGGCGCGCCGATAAATTGGAGGCACATTTCGCACGCCGGTTTCAGTAGCGATAATGACCGACCATAAAGTACCCATCACAACGACAAACAGCATCGCCGCTTCGGTCTGCCCAAACCAAAGCAATGCGAGAGGAACCCAGCAAACGCTCGGTAGCGTTTGTAATCCGAGCGCCGTCGTTCCCAGCGTGTCACGCAATAAATTCCAGCGCGCGGTCAGGAGTCCCAGTGGCAGGCCAACAATAATTCCGAAGAAATAGCCGGTAAGAAGCCGGCTCATCGTGATGACAGTGGCGTGCCCAAGCGTGCCATCTTCGATGGCATTTTTCAAATAACCGGCAACCTGCATCGGTGACGGAAGCAATACTGGGGACCAGACTTTTGCCTGAAAGACCCATTGCCAGACTAGAAGCAGCACGACAAAGAAACTGGCAGCGGAAAGAAATCTTCTCATACGGCAGCGGCCGCGCGCTCTGGACTAAAACTTTTGAGAGCGCGCATGATTTTGGTGGCATAGCCGGCAAGATCGACACTGTTAATGTCACGCGGGCGCGGTAAGTCCACCGCGAATTCTTCCTGAATGCGGCCGGGATGTGGCGAAAAAAGCAGCACGCGATCGCCGAGACAGGCGGCTTCCCGCACGTTGTGCGTGACGAAGACGATGGTTTTGCGGCGCGCTTTCCAGATTTGCTGAATATCGCCGTAAAGTTGCTCGCGCGTGAGCGCATCAAGGGCGGCGAATGGTTCGTCCATGAGAAGCACGCGCGGATTCGGCGCGAGTGCGCGAGCAAGCGAAACGCGCTGCTTCATTCCACCGGAAAGTTCGTGGATGTTGGCATGTTCAAATCGCGTTAGCCCAACCAGCTCGAGATAATATCTCGCGACATTACGGCGATCTTTATTCGTAAGGTTTGGCTTCAGCTTTAAACCAAAGAGAACGTTTCCGAGAACATCGAGCCACGGGAAAAGGGCCGGTTCCTGGAACATGACGAGGCGATCGCGGCCCGGACTCGTAACGGATTTTCCGTCTGCAAGCACCATGCCGCTATCCGGCTTTTCCAATCCGGCGATAATATTGAGCAGCGTCGTTTTCCCGCAGCCGCTTGGGCCGACGAGGCAAACAAATTCGGCTTCATTCACTTGCAGGCTAACGCGGTCGAGGGCCAAAACTTCCCCAGTGGCCGTCCGAAAAGTTTTCGAAACGTCCTCTATGCCGAGTTTGCTCGGCGGGACGAGCTGCAGTTCCTCGATGACCGAGACGGTCCTGTGGCGAAACATCAGGGAGACTCTAGCAGCTTCGAAGTATCAGTGGAGCCTTTAAGAAATCCGGCATCTTTCCCGTCCTGCACGGCCTTCGTAATCAGCTCGGCAGACACGTCCGTCGTAAACTTAATGCGCTTCCAAGCGTGCGCGACTTCTTCCGGAGCAAAGTCCGCCTTTGTTTCCTCTTTCAGCTCCGCGATCAGTACCTTCTGCGCTTCATCCGGATGTGCCTGGATCCAACTAGTAAGTTCTTGATTTGCGCTGACGATTTTTTTTGCGAGATCGCGGTGCGCATTCAGAAATTTCACGCTGCACGCTAGCCACGTCGTAATGATGTTGGTGTCTTCCAGAAAGATTTTGCCGTTTGCCTCGCGCTCCAGCCGCGTGACCCATGGCTCAACCGTCCAAACAGCGTCGACGCCGCCGCTCTGAAACAAGCCAAGTTGATCCGGGTTTGCGGTGGGCAGGACGATGACGTCGCCACCGGTCTGCGTGACCTTGAATCCCTGCGCTTTCAACCAGGCACGGCAGGAAATATCCTGAGTATTGCCAAGTTGCGGCGTAGCGATCCTTTTCCCGCGAAAACCCGCCCCGGTTTTAATTGGTGCGCCTGGCTTGATAACAAGCGCGGCGCCAGCGTTGGCCGCACCGGCGAGGATTCGGATCTCCTCGCCATTCGATTTGAAGTGGGCATTTAGAGCTGGACCCTGGCCGACATAAGTCAGATCGAGCGACCCGGCGAAGATCGCCTCCATCGCTGAAGGGCCGGCATTGTAAGTGAACCATTGAATCTCGACGCCTGGCCCGATTCGCTCTTCGAACCAACCTTTGTGTTGCCGCGAGAGCGCATGCGCAACCACGCCCTGTGCATGAGTGATGTTCGGAAAATGCCCGAAGCGGATAACCGTTTTGGTTTGTGCCGAAACAAGTTGCGCAATGCATGCAATCGCACTCAGGAAAATGGCCAACGTTAATGTTTTCATATGTTTCCTTTGCTGCTGGCAGGACAAGTGCTGGTCGAGGAACGGGAAAGATAAAGCTCTCACGTAAGAGGAACGCATTATCCTTGCCGGGGAAAATCAGCCGGCGCTATGCTAGTAACCGAAACAAGAATCGAGTTTGCTCAATGCCTCAGCCGCGTATTTCTGGTCTTCGGCCGAAAGATACTCGCGATAGCCGCCGATCTTTCCGCGGCGCACCTTGAATGACTCCGGGTCGCGCACATCGCCAGGGCGCAGGATTTTGGAATCAAAAGCCCCCGCTGCCTCCAACTTTTGCATGTTGTCGAACCGAGAAAAATCGAGCGCGTCCTGAAAGATCGACATATCAGGCATCGTTTCACCAAGAATGGCAAGCAGGTATCGGAAATCTTCCGCGGGCGCTTCACGCAGCGACTCATAACGGATGATTGTGAAATCATCGCGACCGGAGAACTCGCTGAGCCAATCGTTCATTGTCTTAACAATCGCGCAGATCCCGAATTCTTTGTCGCGCAGAAGATCGCTGATCGACTTTTGTTTGAAATCCGAGGGCGCGCCAGGATCGCGCCGCGTCATCTGCACATAGAGAGAAACGAAACAATCGCGGGGATCGCGCACCAGTAGAATGATCTTTGCACGGCGAAGCTCGTTCTTCGGGACCAGATACTTGCCGCGAATCCTGTCCCAAAGATCGCCTTTCGTCCGGTGCTCGAATAAATCGTGAGAAAAGATGACTCGGGGGATGCCCGGCTCGCCATAGTGTTCCGGCTCGAGCGTGAACTCGCGGCCATAACGTTTGCAAAAATAAGCGTAAAGAAATGTGCGAATCCAGGTACGTCCGCTTTTTGGGACAGAGAGGATGATCGCCTTGCCTCCGGAAAGCTCGGGCGCGCGACTGCTGAAATTTCGGCGCATTAAGCGCGGAGTCAGTCGTAAAGACGGAGAAATCCGTTTCTCCGTCGCGGTCGGCGGCCGCCGCTGCATCTCCTTGTGAGAGGCGGTTTTGTCCGGCATTCCCGCCAAAGATCTGGACTTTATTTCAATTGCCATTCGGACTGCTCCATTAAAACCTCGCGAAACGGCCAAAAGTTACAAAAGCCGTTCAGCCACGCTTGAATAAGACCTCAATCGACTGTATTTGTTCAAGTACAAAAAAGGGGGCGCACTGGCTTCGACTCATCGTTGGAAGCGCGGGCGGCATGTCGAGGATGGTTCGTTGGCCTCGTTAAAAACCGGACCAAAACAAATAAACGCAGATCACGAAGATCTCGCTCTCGCGGCTTAATTGACCGCGACGTTTCCGGAGCGACGCCTGCTAGCGTCGGAAACGCGGACAGCAGGCTGGCGAATCGGCGGAGCGACCGCGCCGGTTTGTGAATCGAAATTCGCGGACGCTCGGGAGCCGGCAGTGTGCCGATGCATCGTTTGGCTCCTTAAAACCAAGCATCGGATAAACATGTAGATGTTCGCGTGGATAGCGACGAGGACAGGGGTTCAACTCCCCTCGCCTCCA
>CATPAV010000002.1 GCA_955652245.1 uncultured Candidatus Udaeobacter sp.
CCGAAACAAACACTATCGCCAGCTGGGCCACGCGAGTCGCCGTACCCGGAGCGAGCGCGTGGATAACCTGGGGCAGTTGAAGCCCGATAAGCATGAAAAGAATTCCATTGAGAATGAACACGACCATTTCCCAAACAGGCTGCGCTTGCAGTCGCATGCGTCCGCTCAAGATACCTGGGGGCGCGCCACCCGTAGTAAATGCCGGCAATCACGACCGCCAGAATTCCCGAGACATGCAGCCTTTCACCGCTGAAGTAGGCAACATACGGCGTAAGAAGGGAGAACATTGTTTGAACTGGCGGATCGTCCAAACGCTTTTGCAATTGCGTTGCCAGCCAGCCCACGGCGAGACCAACACAGACGCCG
Organism: uncultured Candidatus Udaeobacter sp.; assembly: GCA_955652245.1. Taxonomy (GTDB): domain Bacteria; phylum Verrucomicrobiota; class Verrucomicrobiia; order Chthoniobacterales; family UBA10450; genus Udaeobacter. The sequence continues at coordinate 367 of CATPAV010000002.1, forward strand.
CCCGCGGCGACAAAAAGAAACTGCAAGCTCGCTTGCCCCAGCGAAAAGGTGCCGGTCATCACGGCGGCCACGGCGAAGCGAAAGGAGATAAAGGAAGTGGCATCGTTTACCAGGCTCTCGCCTTCGAGGATGACAATAATCTTGCGGGGCACCCGCAAATGTTGAGTCACGGCCAGCGCGGCAACGGCGTCCGGCGGCGAGATAAGGGCGCCGAACACAAAACCGACCGCCAAAGGTAATCCGACCAGGCAATGGAGCAGATAAGCAGTCGCTGTCATCGTCAACAGGACCAGGACAATTGCCAAAGGGAGAATTGACCGAAGGTTCGCCCGGAAATCTCTCCAGGACGTATAGACGGCCGCGGGATAGAGCAGAGGCGGAAGAAACAGATTAAAGACTAGTTGAGGATCGAGGTGAATCGCAGGAAGACCAGGGATCAGAGCGAGGACCACACCACCGATGGTCAGCAGAATTGGATACGGGATTCGGATTTTCCGGGCAACGATCGCGAGCAGAGCGACCGCAACGAGACAAATCAGGATTAATTCGGTTTTGTCTACCATGGTTCCGATTACGTCCGAGCCTCGCCGGAATTAAATCAGGCGTCCAGGCACGAGTAAAGTGATCCAGGGATCAGGAAAATGAGGTCGCGTCTTGGGTCAGATCTAGCTTTTAATATTTGGCCTTGAAATCTCGAAGTTCGACAAGCTCAACTCCGCCTTCGCCAACGCTTCCATCTTCGCTAAAGCTACGACGTGACGAGTCGGCGCGACGAAAGCCTCGAAGACAGCAAGGAATCAGATGTCAGAGGTCAGACGAAGGATCGAAGACCTTCAAGCTGCGCTCGCCCAATTGAAATTCGCTCGTTGTCCGCACTCGCTTACTGCTTCCCTCGCGGCTTTACCTTGTATGGCGCTCATCCCATTCACTTCATTGATTCGCTCGCTCCCGTGAGACTCATCTGTTACCCTCACAGACTTGACCGTCCATCTCGCATGTTCCCACGGCTCGATTCACCGAAATCGCGACTGATTTGAACGGTAATAAATCCAAGTAGCGGGAAAACAAAAGAGGGGCAGTCCGTGAATCTTGCACATTGAAAGGATAATCGCGGGCGAGTTACATCGTGCTCTTACACACTTGGGAATGCAGTTCGGTCGTCAGCACTTCGATACGTTGGCTCAACTCCTTTGTTAGCTCGGTCAGCTTGGTGTTTTGATCCATCAACTCCAGTAGCTTGGCCGTCTGTTCCGCTGTCGCCTGGGCTCGCTCCTGAGCCGCCAGCGCCAGGGCCTCGCGATGCTGAGCGTCGGCGTCGGCGTGCGCCTTGTCCCGGTCTGCCTGGCGAGTTTGCGCCAGGAGAATGAGAGGAGCGGCGTAAGCTGCCTGTAAGCTGAACGCAAGGTTAAGGAGAATGAATGGATAAACGTCAAAATGCGTGATGCCGAGGACGTTTAGAATAATCCAACCCGTAACGATTAATGTCTGCGTAACTAAGAAGACGGGCGTGCCGAAGAAGCGGGCAAACGCCTCCGCCTTGAGCGCAAACCAATCGTTGCCGAAAACTGAACTAAGATGCCGATGCGGAAAATGAAAGCGGAAATGGCGGTGACCACCTTCAGTCGCAGAAAACGTGGGGCTTGTATTCATGAAGCCTTTCTAGCGAATCTCTTCCGATCCGTCGAGTCCGCCGAGGAAAAGAAATTGGAGTCAGAATCTATACTCTATTCAAGAGCTGAAACACGGAAACGCTGAGACCGAAGGTCGAAACGGGTCAGCGCTTACTATCGGCACTCTTTAAAACTGCGGAACTTAGGTGCTGATTCAGAGATCGGAAGTCAGATGTCAGTTGTCAGCGGATCTCATTCGCTCCTCCCCGGATCAGCCGCGCCACGGCGGCTTCGACGTGGATTTGCGTGGTATCGAGAATTCGGACGCCGAATACGGTCTCGTCGCGCAGAATCAGGGACAGTTCTGTTCCGCCCAGAATCGCTCCATCGATTTGCGTGCGGTCCTTCAGGCTCTTGATGATGTTCATCAAACGATCGCGCGTTTCCGGCAGAATGATTCCCGGCACCAGCTCATCCATGTACTTGCCGTGGATGTAGGCCTGCTCTTCTTCGTTGGGCAGAATCACCTCGATTTCCCGGGCAGCCAATGCGTCCGGATAAAAGGATGCTTGCATGGTGAAGCGTGTCCCCAGTAATCCCAGACGTTTTAGGCCCGCTGCTTTCGCGGCTTCGGCGGTCGCTTCAACGATGCTGATGAGCGGAATACGGGATTGCCTGGCGATCGCATCAAAAACAAGGTGGGGCGTGTTCGCCGCCACCAGGGCAAAAGCCGCGCCGGCACGCGCAAGCTTTTCCACTTCTTCGCTCAGAAACGTGGCGAGCTCTTCCAGTTTGCCGGCTGTCAGCATGTCCAGCGGCTTCTTCATGTCGAGGCTGTTCATGATGATGTATGGCGCGCTGCCGTCAGGATTGCGCCGCCGATACAAAGCAATGATCCGGCGGTAATACTCGACGGTCGTTTCCGGACCGATTCCGCCTATGATTCCAATCCTGTTCAAAAACCTTGCTCCAGATAACCTCACACGGTAGCGTCGGCAAACCTACGATAGCAAAACTATGAACTACAATATCGCAACAATCCTCGCCGTCATCGCGATTATCTTCGTCTTGGTCACTTACATCACCAGCGCGCCGCTTGTGCCGGTCGCAGTCATCCTGCTCGCGCTGGCGATCATTTTCGGGGGACACACATTCCGCCGGGTTTAGTTCAAAGTGTTTTTACTCGCGGTCGCAGCGTTCCTGGTCACACACGGCTGGCTGACGCAGTCGGTGTGGGACGCCAACAGCGGGCAGTCAAGCTGGAGATTTTCGACATGGACAGCACAAGAATCACACAGAAACGCACATCGCATTTGACTCTTTGGGTTGGTTCGGTTGGCGCCATTGTTGTGATTATCGGCTGGATTTTGTTCGGGTATGCGCAAGGGCAGAAAAAAGAAAACGAGAAGAAGAATCACAGCAAAGCAGTTCCCAGTGACGCCGAGCTGCGAAGCCGGCTTACCAAAGACCAGTATCGCGTAGCGCGCGAAGGTGACGCGGAGACTCCGTTTCAAAATGCCTATTGGGATAATCGCCGAGCCGGAATTTATGTCGATATTATCACCGGCGAGCCGCTTTTCAGCTCGCTCGATAAATTCGATAGCGGCACGGGCTCGCCCAGTTTCACCAAGTCGATTTCGAAAGATTGCGTTGTGGAAAAAAGGGATTCTTCCCACGGAATGGAGCGCACTGAAGTTCGCTCAAGCAAAAGTGATTCGCACCTCGGTCACCTGTTCGACGATGGCCCGGCGCCAACTGGTCAACGCTACTCTGTCAA
>CATPAV010000003.1 GCA_955652245.1 uncultured Candidatus Udaeobacter sp.
AAGCGCGCCCGGGAGGATTCGAACCTCCGGCCTACGGATTAGAAATCCGTTGCTCTATCCGGCTGAGCTACGGGCGCAATTGGCGACCGCAATACTGCGCTGTGGGCGCGAGGAAATCCAGTGGATCGTTAAAGCGTTGGAGGGTTGAAGCGATGAAGCGGACAGACGCTTTAACTCTTTTAACGATTTAACGCGGCCTGTGTGACTGATCCGCAGATCGGACCAAACAATCCCGCGCTTTTCGTATAATTTAAACCGTGACATCCGTCCGGCTTGGTTGATAGTCTCGCGCAAATCTCCCATGAAAACAAAATCCGCGTCCGAATCCGCTTTCTTCAATCCCCGCATCCTGCTTGGCTTCGTTCTTTGCTCGATTGCTATTTTACTGGCGCTGGTGGGGCTGGGTTTGTTCTCAGCCGGATCATTGTCGGCGCAGGCGCCAAATGCAAACCAGCAATCTAGCGGTGTGACTGTCGACGCTTCGTATAAAAACGACATCTCGCCACCGGTGCGCAGTATGCCGCCATGGAAGGCGTCCGACTTGAAAGCCGAGCACGAGGCGAACGAAAACCCGAAAGTTCCATACCGGCACCACGACACGCCTGACCCGGTCATCCAGAACAGCCACGTCTCCACGCTCAATCTGCTCGCACCGAATCTGCCCGCCACCATCCTCAACTTCAACGGCATTCCGTTTCCTGGCGTGGGCTGCAACTGCGCGCCTCCCGATACGAATGGAGCCGTGGGCCAAACCCAATACGTTCAAATAGTGAACGAGGGTTTTCAGGTTTTTGACAAAGCCACCGGCAGTTCTCTTCTGGGACCGAATAGCATTTCTTCGATTTGGAGCGGTTTCGGCGGGGCCTGCGAGACCGGTGGCGCCGGCGACCCAGTCCTACTCTATGACCACTTGGCGAACCGCTGGATGATTTCTCAGTTTGCCAGCGCCACAGGGGGCGCTCCGATCACCGACGAATGCGTCGCCATTTCCACGACGGCAGACGCGACCGGCACCTATGCTCGCTATGGCTTTCCCCTTGGCTCGAACTTCTTTGACTATCCGCACCTGAGTGTCTGGCCCGACGGTTATTACATGAGTATGAACGTGTTTAACTCCACCGGCACGTCCTACCTCGGCCCGCAGGCGTTCGCCTTTGATCGTGCGAAGATGCTCGCCAACTTGCCGGCGACATTTATCAGTCCGCGCGGACCACTCGGCGGCACCGTTGACCCTTTTCTGCCCGCCGACCTCGATGGCCCGACACTCCCGCCGTCGGGCGCGCCGGCCACCTTCGTTGGATTCCCGGGTCAGGCCACCAGTCCTAATTACACGACCTATCATTTTCACGCCGACTTTACCACGCCTGCGAATTCGACCTTTACCACTTTCGCCTCACCAGCCGCGGCGGGCTTTACCGCCCTCTGCCCCTCCACTCGCGCGTGTGTGCCGCAGGCGGGCGTTTCCTCCAGTAGTAATCTGGATGGTATCGGTGACCGTTTGATGTTTCGACTGGCCTACCGCAACTTCGGCACCTACGAGTCAGTGGTAGGCAACTATACTGTCAACGCCGGTAGCGTGGCAGCAGTGCGCTGGTTTGAGCTGCGCAACGTCACGGCTGGACCGGTGACCGTCTATCAGCAGAGCACCTATCAGCCTGACACTACCTGGCGCTGGATGGGTAGCGCCGCGATGGATGGACAAGGGAACCTCGCGATCGGCTTTAGCGCTTCCAGTTCGACCATCAATCCACAGGTGCGCTACGCGGCCAGGCTCGCGACCGACCCAATCAACACGCTCGCTCAAGGTGAAGCTCATCTCTTTGATGGCACTGGCAGCCAGAGCGGCACCAGTAACCGCTGGGGCGATTACAGCTCCTTGACGGTCGATCCAGTAGACGACAGCACCTTCTGGTACACTAACGAATACTATTCCACGACAGGCTCCTTCAACTGGCGAACGCGCATCGGCAGTTTCAAGATAGCATCGGGTAGTCCGACACCGACGCCAACGCCGACGCCAACACCGACACCGACGCCAGCACCTAATTTTTCGCTTTCGATCAGCCCGTCAACGGTCACCTTGCACCGCGGTGGTGGAACAGCCGCCTACACGGTAACAATTACACCGAGCGGCGGTTTTAGTTTGCCGGTGCAACTTTCCGTAAGCGGTCTTCCTTCCGGCACGACTGGCAGCTTCAGCCCCAATCCCGCAACGACGTCCTCAACCCTGACTCTAAACGTCAGCTCTTCAACCGCGAAAGGGTCTTATACCTTCACAGTCTCAGGCGCCAGCGGGACTCTGACACATACTGCAACCGCGACGCTCATTAAGAGTAAGTAGGCGTCGGCAACGGTGCCGATACGGATTAGATCGACGCCGCTTCGATAGACCCGCGCAAAGAAATCATCCCCCTCCGGCAACTGTGTAGCCTTCAGCTCTCATATCTTCAGCGAGTTCTTTCTCTATTTGCGCTGCTGCGTCGTACGGCATCGGGTTCAGATGTTCGTAAAATTGTGGCATCAATCGAAGCCCGTATTTCCGAACAACCCAGGCTGATTTGTAGCCGTTTTTGTGATTTTCGAATCGGTGATCAACGGGAAGTCCCGTCATTCCAACGTAAACACACGGTTTCAATGGATCACGCTTTGGATTGACGCGTAAAATCGATGGGTGCTTGGCAACAGCGTTCTCAAGCAGGACGACATAGACGCTGTGATGAAATTTTCGCTCTTTAGGTGTCTGCACTAGTTTTGATTCGTGCGCATCAATTTTCAATTCAATGATTGTTTCACGGTCGTTTTCTACGGTCACATGGATTTTCGACGCAAAACAGCGCAACGGGACGTTGCTCTATCCGGCTGAGCTACGGGCGCAATTGGCGACCGCAATATTGCGCTGTGCGTGAGGAAATCCAGTGGATCGTTAAAGCGTTGAAGCGGACAGACGCTTTAACTCTTTTAACGTTTTAACGCTTCAACGCGCTGCTATGAATTCGCTCTTCGTCATCGCGCCTTACAAATATGAAGGGATGTGGGTCTTCGATGATCCCGCAGTCGGCTTGTCGAAAGAACCATTCATTGCCGGCATCGATATGATGATCGACAAGGTCGTTGCCGGGATTCCCAATGCCGATAAAGGGTTTCGTGCCGTCTTCAGTGCTGCGCCGTTTCCCGGGGCCGATTTCAAACTGGAATGGCGCCGGGAAGAATCCGGCGGCAATTGGTATTACAGCGACCAATTTAAAATGGAAGGCTGGCTCTGCCCGGCACTGTTAAAATATTTCCCGGGGGCGCCGCGCGAAATCTATGTAAAGGTCGAGCCGAAAAGCTGACGGGTGAGAACTCAGCCTGGTTAAGGTTAAATTCACGCCACCTCCTTTTCGCGATCGTCATCAACTGTAAGAGCCAGCGGCTTTGTGACGGCGGTCTCGTCTGCCGTGAAAAGCGCTTGTGCATCCGGCGGTTCTCCGGCAGTTTCGTGCCGTCATGACGGATCGCAGGCTAGGTTGCCTCAGTATCTTTTTGTTCGTTGCGCTCTGCGCCAGTCTCTTTGTCAATTTCGTCCTGGTAGTGGCTGCGTTTCAGCGCATTGGCGGGGTGCGGGAAACGGAACCGATCCCGCGCTTCCGTGAGATTCTCCTTGAGCGAGGGACCCGGGGGACTAGTGACAAAATCGTCGTCATTACAATGCGCGGCTTAATCAGCTCTTCGCTGCCCGGCAGTGTGACCGATTCCATGGTTGATGACATGCGTGTGGCGCTGCAACAAGCCCGGGACGACGATCGCGTAAAGGGAATTGTCCTGGAAATTGATTCGCCCGGTGGAGAAGTGACGGCCTCCGATGCAATTTACAGCGCCCTGGTCAAAGCCCGCGCGAGAAAACCTGTCGTGATTTATATGGATTCGCTCGCGGCTTCGGGCGGCTACTACGTTTCCTGTGGTGGCAAATTTTTGATGGCAAGCGAAACGACGATCACGGGCAGCATCGGGGTCATCATCCAGACTCTGAATTACGAACAGTTGTTCAACAAAGTCGGACTAGCTTCCGTCGTTTTCAAAAGCGGCAAATTCAAGGACATGCTCAATGGTGCGCGACCGATCACCCCGGAGGAACGCGAGCTTGTCCAGAGCTTCATCATGAAAACCTACGATAAGTTTCTCGGCATCGTCGCGAAGGAGCGAAATCTTCCGGCCGATCTGTTGCGCAATACGATCGCCGATGGCCGAATCCTTTCGGGCAAGGACGCGTTCGACCACAAGCTGATCAACGGGCTTGGTGAATTCGAGGACGCGTTTGCTAAAGCCAAGCAATTGGGGAATGCGCCGGGAGCGAAAATCGTAAAGTACGGACCGCCCTTTAGCCTGAGCCGGTTCCTCCGAATATTCGGACAAGCCGACTCAAAAATCGAACTTCAACTTCCGAAGCAGCTGATTCCACAACTCGAAACGGGACGGGCGTATTTCCTGCCGAGTTATTACGCTCCGTAAACCTGGGACACATGCCATCCGAAAGCCTTTTCGCGGCAGTCGGAGCCGCCCCAAACTTTGCCTTAAACCTCTTTTTCTCGCTTTACTTTCTCGCCAGCATTTATGTTTACATTTCGCTGATTCGCCAGGTTAGTGTGCGACCATCGACAGCGGACGACGGATCGACGAGGAGATTCGGGTTGCCCGAAGCAATACTCGCTGCCGCACTGATCCTTTTGCTTTTGCTCAACGTCAGCGCGTCAGTTTCGAATCGGTCGGTGCAACTGAACGCGCGGAATCTTCTGGAAAATCTTCTTGTCACGCTTGGTCTCGTGCTGTTCATCGCCACTTTCCTGCGTTTTCGCGGGTTTGACCTAAGCGCGTTGGGCGGATTATTCAAAATCAGTTTTCCTCGCGCGCTCAGCACGGGGATAATTTTGATATTGGCGGCATATCCTTTGATTGCGCTGACTGACGCTGTTACACAGCGTCTTTTCGGAAGCGGTTCGAGCAGGCAAAGCATTGTAGAGCTTTTCAATGGCCCGCGTACGATCGAAGAGCGAATCATGATCATCGTTTTCGCGGTGGCGATCGCACCGGTGGTTGAGGAATTTCTTTTTCGGTTTTTTCTTTACGGCGTACTCAAGCGTTACCTCGGCCGTTTTGTCGGAATTACCCTCAACGCCCTGCTTTTCGCCGCCGCGCACACTCATTTCCCCTCTTTCGCACCGCTGTTCGTTCTGGGAACCTGTTTCACTATTGCCTATGAATGGAGTGGTTCGATTCTCGTCGCGATGACGATGCATTCGCTGTTCAATTCCGTGTCGCTCACTGTGCTGGCATTTCCAGAACTCTTTCCGCAATGAAACTGCGCCAGCTCGGCGAAGACCAGCTGCTCGATCAACTTTTGGCCCGTCTGCCGGTTAGCAAATCGGTGATCGCGCGTGCTGGCGATGATTGTGCTGTGGTAAAGAGGCCGGGCGGCCGCAATTTTCTTGTGCTCAAGACAGACTGCATTGTCGAGGGCGTCCATTTTACGCCCGAAGCGAACGCGCTTGAGGTTGGATGGAAAGCAATGATGCGGCCTCTCAGCGATTTTGCCGCGACGTCAGCTCTGCCTCAATTCGCGTTGATCACCCTTATTGCCTCCAAAGAAACTGAGGACAGGTGGGTGAATAAACTTTATCGGGGACTCGGCAAGGCCGCGGCGCGGTTCAAAGTAAACATCGTCGGCGGAGAAACGAGCAGCACACTGGGGCCGGTTGTCATTTCGATTAGCGTCGTGGGATTTGTTGAGAAAGACCGCTGGGTATCGCGTCGCGGTGGCAAAGTTGGCGATGATCTTTTTGTGACCGGCACGCTCGGCGGCGCCATCAAGCGAAAGCATTTGCAATTTGTCCCGCGGATTGCGGAATCACGCTGGTTGACCAAAAACTTTTCGATCCACGCAATGATGGATTTGAGTGACGGACTCGGTGTCGATCTGCCGCGCCTCGCACGTGCCAGCAAAGTCGGATTCACGATACAGATGGAGAGCCTGCCGCTCAATCGCGGTGTAAAAATCAACGATGCAATTTCCGAAGGGGAAGATTACGAGTTGCTCTTCGCCATTTCGCCGCGCGACAGCGCTCGTTTGCAAAAGGGTTGGCGCAAGAAATTCCCAAAGCGTCCGCTCAGACGCATCGGCTGTCTAAATCCGCAATCCGCAATCCGCAATCCGCAATTGAAAGGTGGCTACGTTCATTTCCAATAGCGCATCTGAGACTGAGGCAATCGGCCGGCAATTCGCGAAAGAAGTCGATGCGGGGTCGATCCTGGCGCTCAAAGGCGAACTTGGGAGCGGCAAAACTCAGTTCACCAAAGGACTCGTTGCGGGATTGGAAAGCAGCGTCCCGGTTACCAGTCCCACCTTTACAATTATTCACGAATATCCCGGTGGGCGTTTACCCGTTTATCATTTCGATTTTTTTCGCCTCGAAAATCGAGAATCGGTCGCGCAGCTGGGACTCGACGATTATTTTTTTGGAGACGGCGTTTCCGTGATCGAATGGGCCGATCGATTTCCCGAATCCATTCCCGAGCAAGCGCACTGGATTTTGTTTGAGATAAAGTCAGAAAGCACGCGAATGATTAGCACAAGGTGAAAATTCTTGCGCTCGAACTTTCCACTACGCGCGGCAGCCTCGCCTGGCTGAACGATGCTGTCGATCCTGTCGTGCTCGAATGGCCTAACGATCGCAAGAATTCCAGTGCGTTTTTCGAAAATCTTGCCCGGGTCCGGGAGCAATTCGGTTTGCCCGACACAATCATCGTCGGACTCGGCCCCGGTTCGTACGCAGGGACGCGAATCGCAATCTCGGCTGCAATCGGATTACAAGCCGCTTCGAAAGCACGACTGCTCGGCCTTCCTTCAATTTGTGCAATCGAAAACGCAGACTATTGCGTCATCGGCGATGCTCGCCGGCAATCGTTTTTCTTCGCGCGCATCCGCAAACAGGAGTTGGTTGAAGGTCCAAGTTTGTTCAGTCAGGCAGACTTACGGAGCAGACTCGACGCGCTCCAGGATGACGTGCCAATCTTTTGTTTCGACTCGCTCCCGCAATTTCCGCTTGCGGTTATCGGTTATCCTTCCGCAGAACTCCTGGCGCGACTTACTCACGATTCAAATCGCAATTTTAAATTGCCTCCGCTCGAACCGATTTATTTGCGGGAGCCGCACATTACATTGCCAAAAGCTCAAAGAATCGCGTCATGACCACGGCAATTTATCGATGCTGGGCGGAAATTGACCGAAGCGCCTTGCGGCACAACGCAGCCGTTGTGCGCGAGCGAATTGGATCGGCCGAGCTTCTCGCCGTTGTCAAAGCGGATGCTTACGGACATGGGCTGATTGGCGTGGCGCAGGCGCTGGCGAACGATGTGCAATTATTCGGCGTTGCAAATCTGGAGGAGGCGATTGCGCTGCGAAATGAACTCTCTCATCCAATCATCATTCTTGGCCCGGCCCTTTCCGAAGAAAGATCGACAATCGTCGAGCGCGGATTCATTCCTTCCATTTCGACGTTCGCAGAAGCACAAGATTTTGCTCAGTTCGGGCGAAGTGCGTCCGTTCTCATCAATTTCAAGATCGATACCGGCATGGGGCGCATGGGCGTTCCGGAACCGGAAGCTGTCGCGGTCTTTAAAAGGGTCTCAGCGCTTCCAAACATCAAAATCCATAGCATCTCGACACATCTTCCTGTTTCAAACGAGGATGCGCAGTACACGCGTGGTGAGCTCTTGCGATTTGGACAAGACGTGAAAAAACTTCGGGCCGAAGTTCCGGGCGATTATAAAGCCCACGTATTGCAAAGCGCAGGCGTGCTCGCGTTTAATGAAGAGATTTTCGACATCGTGCGCGCTGGTATCGTGCTCTACGGAATTTCGCCCCTGCCGGAGTTTCAAAAACTTCTTAAACCGGTGATGACATGGAAAACGAGAATTGCCCTCGTGCGTGATATGCCCAAGGGCAGCTCCATCAGCTACGGTCGAACCTTCATTACTCCGCGAAAGATGCGGATTGCAACGTTATCGGCTGGTTACGCTGACGGTTACCCGCGACATCTTTCCAATCGTGACGCCGCGGTTTTGGTTCGCGGTCGGCGCTGCGCTCTTCTTGGCCGTGTGACGATGGATTTGATTATGATTGACGTGAGCAAGATCGGCGACGTGCACGTGGGCGATGAGGTGGTGTTAATGGGACGCGACGCGAACGAGGAGATTTCCTGTGCCGAACTGGCCGATCGTGCCGGCACGATCACATGGGAAATTATCACCCGGATTGGCAGCCGCGTACAACGCGTTTACGTTTGATCGGCAATGTTTCAGATCATTTTCAATAAATTGAGCGCTGCGGAGATATCGGCACTGCCGAAGAAATTGCAGCTCGACCTGCTGGCTGAGTTCCAAATCTTGCCGGAGGACCTCGATCATCTCGACTCGAAGCGATTCGGCGTGATCGAGCGCAAAGGAAAAAAGTTATATCGCTATCGGGCGAAAGATTACAGAATCTATTTTGAAAGACGGGAAGAAGGGATCACCGTCCATCGCGTCCTGCACAAGAACACGTTCCGCGATTTCCTTTTCCGCACCAAACTCCCGGTCTCGGAAGACGCGCAACTTGGCGAAACGCGCGAGTTTTGGAAGCTAATCGAGCAAGGCGAGCGGACGCGGAAGGCGTAACGCTGTAGCTACGTCGCTGTCCGACGCGCGCTCGCGGCCCAACAGGGCCGCGGCTACAATTATTTCATCAAGAGTACCGAACGGCTGCGTTTGATTTCGCGGGTGATTCTCCGGTGAAGATGCGCCGGCATGCCAGTAATGCGGCGAGGAAGAATTTTTCCACTCTCAGTGACGAACTTTTTCAGGAGATCGGGGTTTTTGTAGTCGATCGCCTCGATGGCGATGTCGATCCTGCGGCGCGGCATCGTGCGATTGGCGCGACGGAAAGCGGAACGGCGTTTGGCGGTTTTGGGTTGCATCGATAATTACTTCGTTTCGCGATGGAGCGTATGCCGTTTTAGAAACGGATTGTACTTCTTCTTCTCGAGCCGATTGGGCGTGCGCGGACTTTTCTTGTTCCGCGTGCTCATGTAACGCGAGACTGGTTTGCCCAGCGCTTTTGCCTCGGTGCATTCGAGAATGATAATTTCCTGCGCCATTTGGATTATTCCTTCGCCTCGGCTGGCGCGGCTTCTTCTTCCTCACCCTCGCCGCCTTCCTCATCCGTTAACCCGAAGAGCGAGGTCACGGATTGTCGGACGCGCGAAGCTTTGTTCTGTTTTTCAAGCTGTGATTGGCATTGGACGGTAAAACGCGCGAACGGGATGGCCTCGAGGCGTGCACGCGGGATCGGTTTGCCCGACATTTCGCACTTTCCGTAGGTCCCAAGCTCGATGCGCTTGAGCGCCTGATCGATTTCGTAGAGCGCGTCCTGTTCCTGCGAGAGCAAACTCAGGGCGAAGTCGCGATCGTAGGCGTCCGATCCGGCGTCGGCTTGATGCATGCCAAAGACCGAAGCCTCGCTGCCTTCAGCGCGCGAGCGAAGAGTGTCCTGGGCAACGCCGGCCATGGAATCCACCATGGCGTCGCGAAGTTGAAGCAACTTCTCCTTTTGCTTGCGCGTGAACGGATCAAGCCTCTTCTCACGATGGTTCCGGCCCAGCAGGATGGCGGGAGAGTCAGTGATTGCTTTTCTGGATTTCGAAATCTTCGGCAAACGTTTGACCGCCTTCGCCGAGACCCGTGCGGCCTTTTTCGAGGCCGATTTTTTCGCAGGCACTTTGCGCGCGGGCTTGGCGGCCTTGCGCGCCGGTCGCGCTTTACGCAAGGCGGATTTCTTCGCGGAACTCTTCTTTTTCTTTGGTTTCTTTGGTTTGACCATAGCGTGAAAGGCGCCTTTTACTGGGGCGCCGGAAAAACGGAGGCTTAATTAAGAACATTTGGCCCAGCGCGCAAGCGGAGATTTAGCCAAAGATGATGAATTGTC
>CATPAV010000004.1 GCA_955652245.1 uncultured Candidatus Udaeobacter sp.
CGTTCCAGTTCTGAAAGAAATCACCACGATGGTGATGGTCAAAACTAACGGGAAGTGGCTAATCACGGCTTTTCAGGACACAGAGAGCGGGGGCTCGACGAAGTAAAAGAGCAGAATCTTGTGATTCGCGTTTACGATGAAACTGGCACCGTGATCGAAACGCACGAGCACGCGGGCGATTTCATACAGACGTAATGACGAAGAACCGTCTATACGCCGCGATTTCCGGTGCATGTTTCATCGCCATTACCCAACTCGCCACTCGCGAACATTTACACCCTAGCCACATAGTTTCTCTGTGGTGCTTTGCCGCATCGCTGCCCTTCATGGCACTTAGGGCTGCCGGTGGTGATTTTGAGAACGTCGAAAAAGACTCTTTGCTAGGGAAGTTAATCGATGCATTAACTGACGGTTTTCTTTTGTTGTTTTGGTCTGGCATCGTTGCCCTTCTGTTCTCGTTTGGTTGGGTTATTGCCCTGCTGTTTGTGGCAGCAAGCGTGATCGCGTTCACAATCGTACGTGTGTCTCCACGTTGGATCATCCCCAAGAAGGCTGCTCAAAAAGATGCTGTTCCATTTGGTATTCCCATTCCTGGCAGGCCTAACCTCGTCGAATCGCCTTTCACCCCAGGCAGGTACATCGATATTGCTGGTTTCGCACCAGGAACAGAAGTAAGGGATCCGTACACAGATAAGACTTTCCGCATTCCTGAACCCCGCCTCTAACCAGATGATGGAGCTAGCCAATCCGCTGATCCAGTGCAAATCGCCGCTTCAAGCTCCATAAACGCGGTCAGCTTTTCATCCGCGTGTACAACGTAACGCTCCCCGTCGCCGCCCGGTCCGAAGCATTCTTTTGGGTTAACGTTATTAGCGCGATACCCCGATTCGCTCGCGACCCGTGCTGGCAAGATATGGATTGCCGGCTCCGATTGCGCATAGATTTTGCAGGTCAAAAGTTGGGCCTTAAAACGTCAGTTACCTGCCGATTTTGAAATTTCGCAGACCGATGTGAGCGACCTGGATGATAACGTGCTTTTCAGGTCACCCGCATCAACGTAGAGTACGGGCCGTGAAGAACTTCGTCGGTAAGTAATAGCGATATGTCCGCTGACGATGGGCCAGAGGTTCACTTAGAGATCGGTCACGTCCTCTTCATGGACGTGGTGGGATACTCAAAGTTGCTTCTCGACGAGCAGCGCGAACTCCAGCAGCAACTCACCCGAATCGTCAGAAATACCGAGCAGGTTCGCGCTGCCGAAGCGGCAGGGAAACTGATCCGGGTTCCCACTGGCGATGGAATGGCGCTCGTCTTTTTCAACAGTCCAGAAGCTCCGGTGCAATGCGCGACTGAGGTCAGCGAGGCGTTAAAAAATCAACCAGTCATCCAGCTGCGGATGGGTATTCACAGTGGGCCGGTGAACGAGGTTCGAGATGTGAATGATCGAACAAACGTTGCTGGTGCTGGAATTAACATCGCGCAGCGGGTGATGGATTGCGGCGACGCGGGCCACATTCTTCTCTCCAAACGGGCGGCGGAAGACCTGGCCCAATCGCGGAAATGGCAACCTTATCTGCACGATCTTGGAGAGTGTGCAGTTAAACACAACGTCCCTATCTTTGTAGTTAATTTCTACAATGATGAAGTTGGAAATCCAGACCTGCCACAAAAGTTCAAGCAAGCTCAGGAAGAAAAGGCTCCGGCTTTTGGCGCGAGCCGTCCTGCTCCGATTCTTCGTCGCTGGAGTGTATGGATTGGCGCCGGAGTCCTGTTAATCGCTGCCTTCGTTTTGGGCATCTGGTTCCACTCACGCAACGAGACAGCCAGCGGGTTGGACGCAGAGTTCCGATCGAAGCTGGCTGAGAGTCTAAAGGCAAAGTTGGGCGCGGAAATCCGATCGAGTCTGGTTGAGAGTCTAGAAGGAAAGGCGGCGACGTCACCGCCAGAAAAATCTATCGCGGTTTTACCCTTTGAAAACCTGAGTCACGATCCGGACAACGCCTACTTTGCTGATGGGATTCAGGACGAAATCTTGACGCGGTTAGCCAAGGTCGCGGATCTGAAAGTCATCTCGCACACTTCCACGCAACGATTCAAGAGCGCGCCGGAAGATTTGCGTCAGATCGCAAAGCAGCTCGGCGTCATGAATATTCTGGAAGGGAGCGTACAGAAGTCCGCTGATCAGGTGCGCGTAAACGTGCAGTTGATCAATGCGCCGACCGACGCGCATCTCTGGGCCGAGACTTATGATCGCAAGCTCACCGACATCTTTCGAATCGAGAGCGAGATAGCGAAGACCATCGCCGAAACGCTGCAAGCGAAGCTCACGGGCTCGGAACGGAACGCAATCGCGGCACAGCCGACCCAGAACACCGAGGCGCATCAACTCTACCTGAAAGGCCGTTATCTTTGGAACAGACGCACCGGCAAGAATCTTAAGAAAGCGCTCGTTTACTTCCAGCAAGCGGCGGAGAAGGACCCGAGCTACGCGCTGGCCTACGCAGGCATAGCCGACGCTTACTCCGTGATGCCCTCGTACTCCGCAGGATGGCCGCAAGAGTGCCTGCCGCGCGCACGAGCTGCCGCGCAGAGGGCGCTCGAGCTTGACGACATGCTCGCCGAGGCGCACGCGTCCCTCGCCTTGGTCCTCTCTTGCTATTTGGAGCTCGCCGCATCGACGAAAGAGTTTGAGCGCGCTATTGAGTTGAATCCGAATTACGCGACAGCTCATCACTGGTATGCAAGGACCAATCTTTTAATGGCCGGGCAGTTCGACCGTGCAATCGCGGAAATGAAACGAGCCGTCGAGCTCGATCCGGTTTCGTCGATCATTCATGCCGAGCTCGGCGGTGTTTACATGGTAGCGAGGCGATACGATGAAGCGATCGAGCAATTGCACAACACCATTGAAATGGATCCTGAATTTTATTGGGCTCACCGGTTTCTGGGATTGACGCTGGAATTGAAAGGCGCGACCACTGAAGCGATTGCCGAATATCACAAAGCATTCGAGGTAAGCGACGACCCGGTCGTGCTCGCGTTTCTTGCCCATGC
>CATPAV010000005.1 GCA_955652245.1 uncultured Candidatus Udaeobacter sp.
CGCGCGCGAGCAAATTCTCGTTCACGATGTCGAGCATTTCGAGAAACGACGTGTTCGGCGAAATCTCACGCGCTTCGTAGTCGACCAGTTTGCCGCGCGTCCCGGCGTCTTTCTGTCGCCAAATCTTGAGGTTGAAATCCATTAATTAAAACGGCAAGAGATTCCTCGACTTCACTCGGAATGACAGATCATTTGTAGCTGCGCTGCGTTAAATGCACGGTTTCGAAATGAAGCGGTTCGCGATGCAGCTTCGGCGGGGCAATTCGACCATTCTCGCCATGGAATTCCCATGCAAACACTGCGGCGTGGTTTTCGTCGTCGCGCAATGCTTCGCCGTCGGGCGTTTGGTGTTCCTCGCGAAAATGTGCGCCGGATGATTCGTCGCGCGCCAGCGCATCAGCGCACATCAGCTCGGCAAACTCAAGAAAATCAGCCACGCGTCCGGCGCGTTCGAGTGATTGATTGAAATCTTCGCCGTCACCAGGAACACGAACTTCGCGCCAGAATTCTTCTCGCAGTTCGGGAATTCTTTGCAGCGCTTCGTTCAAACCTTTGGCATTGCGCGCCATTCCACATTTGTCCCACAGCAAGAGCCCGAGTTCGCGATGGATGGAATCGAGCGAACGTTTCCCATTGATCTCGAGCATTTGTTTGACGCGGGCACGAACCTCGCCCTCTGCTTTTTGAAATTCCGGAGAATCGGATGACGGGCGTTTCCCGATCTGGCCGGCGAGATAATTTGGTAAAGTGTAGGGTAAAATGAAATAGCCATCGGCTAAACCCTGCATAAGGGCGCTGGCCCCGAGCCGATTAGCGCCGTGATCAGAAAAATTCGCTTCGCCGATGACAAACAAACCGGGCACGTTGCTCATCAAATCGTAATCAACCCAGAGCCCGCCCATCGTGTAGTGTACCGCGGGATAAATTCGCATCGGCACTTTATAGGCGTCTTCGCCGGTTATCTTTTCGTAAACCTCGAACAAATTTCCGTAGCGTTCGCGGATCGTATCTTCCCCTAAGCGCTTGATTGCGTCGGCAAAATCGAGATAAACGCCGCGCCCGCCTGGACCGACACCGCGACCTTCGTCACAGACTTCTTTGGCTGCGCGAGACGAAATATCGCGCGGCGAAAGATTGCCGTAGCTGGGATATTTTCGCTCCAGATAATAATCGCGTTCGCTTTCTGGGATTTCGCCAGACGGTTTGCCGCGATCTTCCTTGCGTTTGGGGACCCAAACGCGTCCATCATTGCGGAGCGATTCGGACATGAGAGTCAACTTCGATTGATGCTCGCCACTGACGGGGATGCAGGTCGGATGAATTTGTGTAAAACAAGGATTAGCGAACAAAGCGCCTTTCTTGTAAGCGCGGTAAGTCGCAGTGACGTTGCAACCGCGCGCATTTGTTGACAGATAAAAAACATTTCCGTAACCGCCGGTGGCGAGCACGACCGCGTCAGCCGCGTGTTTCTCGATCTTTCCTGAGCGCAGGCTGCGAGTGATGATCCCCTTGGCATGTCCGTCGACGATCACAAGGTCGAGCATCTCGGTTTGCGGAAACATCTGCACGGTGCCCACGGCAATCTGGCGGCAGAGCGCCTGGTAACAGCCGAGCAGAAGCTGCTGACCCGTCTGTCCGCGGGCGTAAAAGGTTCGTGAAACTTGTGCCCCACCGAAGGAACGATTCGCGAGCAGGCCGCTATACTCGCGTGCAAATGGGACGCCTTGCGCGACGCACTGATCAATGATGTTCGTGCTAACTTCGGCGAGGCGGTAAACGTTTGCTTCCCGCGAACGAAAATCGCCACCTTTTATTGTGTCGTGGAACAACCGATAGACACTGTCGCCATCGTTCTGATAATTTTTGGCGGCATTTATTCCACCTTGTGCTGCGATCGAATGCGCGCGACGCGGTGAATCCTGATAGCAGAAACATTTCACTCGATACCCGAGTTCACCAAGCGTCGCGGCAGCGGATCCGCCGGCAAGACCGCTGCCGACAACAATGATGTCGAATTTTCTGCGGTTGTTTGGACTGATCAATCGCGAATGGTCCTTGTGGCTTATCCATTTTCCGGCGAGCGGTCCGGATGGAATCTTGGCGTCCAGCGTCCCGATCATAATTGTTGGGCCGGTTTAATCAGACCGAGCAAAATGGCAACCGGAATGGACGTGTAGCCGGCGAAAAGCAGCCACGCGAAAATGCGGCCGCCCAACGCGAGACGCGGTGTCAGCTTTCTATCGTTCAGTCCAAGCGATTGGAAAAAACTCGACGAACCGTGCGTGAGATGCAGGGTCAAAAGAAATAGCCCGATTACGTAGAAAATCGACACGTAAACATTCTCAAATCCGTAAACCATCATCGAGTAAACATCGTAGCGATTGAGCGGGTCGAGTTTGAGCAGAGGAAATTGCGGGTTGAACTTGCGCGCGGTGAAGTGGAGCAGGTGAAAGATGATGAAGGCGAGCACCACTAATCCGCTGACGACCATGTGGCGCGACGCCCAGCTTGCTTTCACGTAGTCTCTGTCGACGTATGGCTCGGGTCGGGCGCGCCGATTTTCGATCGCGAGTAAGATCGTGAAATAAATGTGCATGAGCACGGTGGCGAGCAAAACGATGCGGATGAGCCAGAGCAACGGCCCGAGATCGCGCAGATGCTGCGAGTAACCATTGATCCAATCGGGCCCGAGAAAGATTTGCAGGTTTCCGAGCAAATGGCCGACTACGAAAAGAATAAGAATGATGCCCGTGACGGCGACGATCATCTTCTTCCCGACCGAAGAATGGTAAAAAGCGGAGATGAAACCGCCGGGGGGAGCAACGTACCGTACCGTCGGAGTAGATGCCGACTGTGGCTGCGATTGTTGATCGGCCGGGGTCATTTGCTGCCAGGTTTTACTGCGGGAATGCGCGCGAGATCGACAGGTAATTTGCTCGCTTCAAATGTCTCCATATTCATCTCGATCAGGCTAACAAACGGACAACCGAAATTTGGTTTTTGCGCGCCGCTCCGATCGACAATCACGCCGACGGCTGAAACCACTCCGTTGTGCGCCCGTACGATATTAATCGTCTCCTGAACGCGCCCACCACGGGTCACGACGTCTTCAACGGCGATAAACCTTTCATCAGGAGAAATCTGGAAACCGCGGCGCAAGACAAGTTTGCCCTCATCTTTTTCGATAAAAATGTGGCGTTTGCCAAGCGCGCGTCCGACTTCCTGACCGACAATAATCCCGCCGAGAGCAGGGGAGATCACCGCGTTACAATCAAACTCGCGCAGTTTGTCGGCTAACCAGCCACAAACTTTTGCGGCAATGTGGGTATGCTGTAGCAGCAGCGCGCATTGGAAGTATTGGCGGCTGTGCAAACCAGAGCGCAAGATAAAGTGGCCATCAAGCAGTGCGCCGGTTTCGCGAAAGAGCGCGAGAAGATCTTCGCTCATGATTTGGGGAGCGCACGCGCCTCGCGTGCCAATTTCGGCGCCCTCGCCGAAATTCTCGTGGCTAGACCCGGCGATTGGCGAGGGCGCCGATCGCAGCGCGCGAGGGCGCGTGCGCTCCTCAGAAGCAGAAGTCGAGTGCGAAAGAATTTCGCGATGGACATCTTGATCTAGCCGGACGTATCGGCAGCGATTTCGCCGGACAATCCGTTGTCGTTAGCGACGGCGATGACTTCGATTTCGACGTTCGCTCCCTTCGGCAACGCCGGGACCTGAACCGTGGAACGGGCAGGCGGTTCTTTTTTGAAATACGAACCGTAAATTTCGTTCACCGTTTGAAAATCACTCAGGTTGGTGAGGAAGATCGTGGTCTTCACGATGTTCTCGAACCCCAGACTCTCGGCTCTCAAAACCGCTGCGATGTTCTCAAGAACGCGCCGGGTTTGCGCGCCGATGTCGCCGGGCACCATTTGCCCGGATTTTGGATCGAGCGGGATCTGGCCCGCGCAATAGATTGTCGATCCAACGCGCACGGCTTGCGAATAAGGACCAACCGCAGCCGGTGCTTCTTTAGTCGAAATGATCTTCTTCATGGCGCGATAGTAGCCAAAGTAGAGGAAGCTTCCAGCTTGCTAATTAAAAAGAACGCAAGCCAGAGGCTCGCGCTACAATTGCCGATATTTTCCATTGAATAGTAAGAGATTTCTCGACTTCGCTCGAAATGACAAAAGGCCGCTCGACATGACAAGATGGATGCCCAGAATGACAAATGACCGAATCTCGCCGATAATAGAATCGAAATGGTCGGGTGGATTTTAAAGAAGATTTTAGGGTCGAAGAACCAGCGCGAGCTGAAACGCCTGATGCCGATCGTGCGCCGGGTCAACGACTTCGATGAGCAATTCAAGAGCTTGTCAGATGAGGAATTGCGGGCCAAAACCGCGGTCTGGAAGGAAGAATTCGCGAAAATTCCGGAGCTCGAAGATCAGTGGAAGCGGCTTGATGAGATCTTGCCCGAAGCGTTTGCGGTCGTGAAGAACGCCGCCCGCCGGCTGAAAGATCGACAAGATAGTTTCACGGTCTGCGATCAGCCGATGAAGTGGGACATGGTGCACTTCGACGTGCAACTGCTGGGCGGCATTGTTTTGCATCGCGGCCGGATCGCCGAGATGGCCACCGGAGAAGGCAAAACGCTCGTGGCGACACTGCCGCTTTATCTCAATGCGCTCACCGGGCGCGGCGTGCATCTGGTCACGGTCAACGACTATCTCGCGCGACGCGACGCGGAATGGATGGGTCGGCTCTACGATTTCCTTGGGCTCACGGTTGGCTGCATTCAACACGACCAGGAGCCGGACTTGCGTCGCGAACAGTACGCAATGGACATTACTTATGGGACGAACAGCGAGTTCGGGTTCGATTATCTCCGCGACAACGGCATGGCAACGACGCGCGAGCAGCAAGTGCAGCGCGGCTATTATTACGCGATTGTCGATGAAGTCGATTCCATCTTGATCGACGAAGCGCGCACCCCGCTCATCATCAGCGGCCCGGCGACGATCTCGACGCATCAGTACGACAGATGGAAACCGCTTATTGAGCAGTTGGTTCGTAAACAAAATATGCTCTGTAACCGGCTGGCGAGTGAGGCGATCGAGAAATTCGAGCAGGGTGACGTGGAGATGGGTGGCCGTCTCATGTTCAAAGTGAAGCTCGGGCAGCCGCGCAACAAACAGCTCTTGCGTATGATGGAAGATCCCGAAAAGCGTCGCGCGGTGGATAAAGCGGAGCTTTCTTTTTATCAAGACACCCGCAAAGAGGAGCTGTTCGCGCTCAAGGAAGAACTCTTCTTCACGATCGATGAGAAATCGAACGAGGCTGATCTATCAGAGCAGGGCCGGAATTTCCTTAACCCAGACGATCCGAATGCATTTGTGCTGCCGGATTTGATCAACGAATTCACCGAGATCGATCTCGATCCATCACTGTCGCAAGAGGAAAAGGACAAGAAAAAAGCGGAGCGCCAACAGCATTGCGACGAGCAAGCCGAGCGGATCCACAACATCTCGCAATTGCTGCGCGCCTACTGCCTCTTCGAAAAAGACGTTCAATATGTCATCGAGGAGAACAAGGTCGTGATTGTCGATGAATTCACCGGCCGCAAAATGCCGGGACGCCGTTGGAGCGACGGGTTGCATCAAGCCGTCGAAGCCAAGGAAGGCGTCCAGATCGATCGCGAAACGCAAACGCTGGCGACGATTACGATCCAAAATTATTTCCGGCTTTACCAAAAGCTCGCCGGCATGACCGGCACGGCCGAGACCGAAGCGGCGGAGTTTCACGATATTTACAAACTCGACGTTAACGTCATTCC
>CATPAV010000006.1 GCA_955652245.1 uncultured Candidatus Udaeobacter sp.
GCCGTTAACGCCTTGGCGCAGCTGATCGCCGCAGTCGGCGTGATTGCATCACTCTTTTATCTCGCGGCGCAGATTCGGCAGAACACACGCTCAATGCGTGCCGTTGTGGTTGATTCGTGGGCCCAATCGATAGCTGATGTGATCCGACCAATGGCCGAGGATCGGGAGCTGATGCGCGCGTTCCATATCGTCGTCGAAGATTGGCATAAGGCGACTGATGACGATCGGATGCGGGCTCTGCCTTTATTCTTTTCTACATTCAAGCTTTTTGAGAACGCATGGTTCCAGCAACGCCAAGGCACGCTCGATCCGCAGCAATGGCAAGGTTGGGACGCTTACATTCGGATGTATTACCATCGTCCCGGCGTGAAGGCTTGGTGGCGGTTGCGAAGAGCTGCGTTCGCGGCGGGTTTCCGTGATTACGTTGAGACTAGCGAACCGGTCAACGAGCTTCCTTCCGTCGCCCAACTTATCCGCGGGGAAGCATGATCGTTGCATGGAGAGAGCTTTTCCAAATCGAGCGGAAGCGGGCCGGGTCCTTGCGGAGAAACTCGAAAAGTATGCCGGTCGTAATGACGTAATCGTGCTTGGTCTGCCGCGTGGCGGCGTGCCGGTCGCCTACGAGGTGGCAAAAAGCCTGCGGGCGCCCCTCGATGTTTTCATCGTTCGCAAACTGGGCGTGCCCGGTTTCGAAGAGCTCGCCGCCGGAGCAATTGCTTCCGGTGGCATGCGCGTCTTGAACGAAGATGTTCTCCGCGCGTTGCCAAACGCGGACGAGATCATCGAATCGGTCACGGCAAAGGAGACAGCCGAATTGGAGCGTCGCGAAAAGAGCTATCGCGATGACCGGCCCGCGCCCGAGTTACGCGACCGTGTGGTCATTTTGGTCGATGATGGCCTTGCCACAGGTGCGACCATGCGCGCGGCGGTCAAAGCATTGCGCCAGCGTGGTGTTGCGAAGATTGTCGTTGCAGTGCCGGTTGGCCCTCCGGACACTTGCCGCGAATTCGAGGACGAAGCGGATGAGACCATCTGCGCGAGTGCGCCTGAATTTTTTCAGGCGGTTGGTCAATATTACGAAGACTTCTCGCAAACGAGCGACGAAGAAGTGCGCGATTTGCTGGCCCGCGCTGCGGAAGATCGTTGAGACCAAATTTCGAACATGATGTGGTAGGACGCGACCGCCGGGCGCGCCGCAACAGACAACCCGATGCTCGGACCTGCAAGGTCGCTTAATCATCCGTAACAATGAATGAACTTCATATTCCCGCTGGCCGCGCCACTCTCGCTGGCAATTTGAATATTCCCATGAATGCCTCCGCGCTGGTTCTTTTCGCTCACGGCAGCGGAAGCAGCCGGCACAGTCCGCGCAATCAATTCGTCGCGCGCACACTGAACGACACCGGACTCGCTACGCTGCTTTTCGATCTGCTTACGCCCGAGGAGGAACTGATTGACACGCGCACAGCGGAACTTCGCTTTGACATCGATTTGCTAGCTAAGCGTCTTGTTCACGCGACAAAATGGGCAAAGGGGCAAGAGCAGACACGTGATTTGCGGATCGGTTATTTCGGTTCAAGCACGGGCGGAGGCGCCGCGCTAGTCGCAGCGGCGCAGTTGCCGGACGATGTTAACGCAGTCGTTTCGCGCGGCGGCCGTCCCGATTTGGCAGGCGCAGCATTGCCTAAAGTGCAGGCGCCCACACTGCTCATCGTCGGCGGCGAAGACGACATTGTCATCGAGCTGAATGAACAAGCTCGTGATCAGATGGGCTGCGAAGTAAACTTGGAGATCGTTCCCGGCGCGACGCATCTCTTTGAGGAACCCGGCGCGCTTGAGCAAATCGCAAAATTAGCGAGCGATTGGTTTCGGGATCACATCGCCTAGTCGATTTCCTTGTCGGTCAACCGGCGATTTTTAAGTTGAATCGTGGCGCTATTGGTTTTTCGTCCGCCCAATTACGCCACACGCAACGCGCGCTGCCGAGTCGCCTGCTGGCTGCGATTTGAGATCATCCGCTTTGGCGTGAACCACCACGGACCGGCCAATGATCGACTGCTCGTCATTTGCGAGCGACATGTTGTGATCGAGGTAGTCCAATTTCCCCATCCCCGAGGCGTCCGCCTCGATATTGCCCATATCGCCAACATGCCGGGCATCCGCATCGGGTCCTGCGTGGGGCTGGTTCGTTGGATTGAAATGAGCGCCGGCAGAGCTCGCATCGGACGCGCTGCAATCGCCGAATTCATGGACATGAAAACCATGTTTGCCGGGAGTCAGGCCAGTGATTTCTGCATGAACTTGCACTCCGTCGGCTACTTCGGTGAACGTGACCATGCCACTAATTTTGTTGCCCTCAGTGGGGTGGAGCAGGGCGATAGCTTTTAATGGGGCGGACGATTTTTCTTCCGGCGCCTGCGCGCGCGGGGTGATCGCTGTGAGTGACAAAAAGATCAGTGCAATTAACCAACTTGTTAACGAGTTCATATAAGGACTTCGAAAAAGCCCTACGACTTGGGTGGCTCGCTCTTCTTAAATGGCGCGAACAAATCGATCGGGACTGGAAGAAACGTCGTCGTGTTGTGCTCGCTGGAAATCTCGCGCATGGTTTGCAGAAAGCGCAGTTGCAGCGCAATCGGCTCCTTGCTCATCATCGCGGCGGCCTGCACCATTTTCTCGGCGGCCTGAAATTCGCCCTCGGCATTGACGATCTTGGCGCGGCGTTCGCGCTCGGCTTCGGCCTGCTTGGCCATCGCGCGCTTCATCGTGTCGGGCAACGCCACGTCCTTCACCTCGACTGCCGTGACTTTGACACCCCACGGTTCGGTTTGCCGGTCGATGATTTCCTGCAACTTCTGGTTGATCGTCTCGCGTTGCGAAAGGA
>CATPAV010000007.1 GCA_955652245.1 uncultured Candidatus Udaeobacter sp.
ACATGCGCTACAAAAACAACGTCGGCCCGCAAGTGCGGCGCCGACGCTACGCTCTGGGCTGGTCGCAGTCGGATCTTGCCACGAAATTACAAATCGCGGGCTTCGACATAAGCCGAAGCGGCGTCTCGAAAATTGAAGCGCGGCTCTCTTATGTGGACGACAAGACACTCCTCTATTTAGCGGAAGTGCTAAAAGTAGCGGTCCAGGAACTCTTTCCCCGACGCGAAGGAGATCGCCGCCTGCACGACTTCATGGAGAAGTTGGAGACAACGCGGTTCTGAGGATGCGCCTTTTCCATTCTTTCTCATTCCGATTTCATGTTGATGAATTCTGTTTGCGAACCTGGTACTCGCGCCAGATCAAGAACGCGACGATCAGATCGACGAAAGTGAGCGCAATTAGCCACAGCGAGTGAGTGAAGAGGAACCGGTACATTTGGTAAGCGATGAAGACCGCCAAGAACCAAAGCGAGACCGAGTACGACCAGAGCCGGCCACCTAACAGCCCTGCCACGAGGAAAACTTTGATGAGGCCGTGAACAATTAGATAGCCGCTAGCGAATAGTTTCGTATCTGCCGTAAGCTCATGAACGATGTGCTGGAGAAGGGTTGCGACGCGGTCGGTTGGGTCTTCCGCCAGTTCGGGAGCGGTCAAAGCGATGACGAACGCGTTCAATCCCGTTTGCGGAATAAAGAGCAAAAGAAGCCCGCCGATTGCCTCGACAAGGCCGGCGATTCCTTTGCTCCAAACGCTGAGCAGAAACAATCTGTGTTCAATCTTCCGTTCCATACCAGCTGAATTGCGAGAATCCATAGATCAGTGGCCGCGCGTGGATGCGGGCATTTCTACATCACCTGCCGCAGGCCCGCCGAAAGAGAAGGAAAAAACCGCGAACACCTGCACCGCAGGTGTGTGATCGCTGCATCCGAGAAGAGGCGAGAGATCGAAGCGCACATTCTTCGTTGGGCGCCATGCTAATGTGGGGCCGATCGCCAAGCCTTTCGTTGTGCCCTCGTGCCCAATTGTCTCGCCGCCGCTGCGGTATTGCATTTCGAGTCCGACCTCAAGCTTTTCTTCCGGGAGGAGGACCGGCACTTCGATGCTCTGCGCGAACCCGGCGCTTGTGGTTTCTCTGCCGCCAAACTCGCGATCAACAAAAATGTTCATCGCCCACTCGATCAAGTGGGGAAAGTCATGCGAGATCAGGAGAGCGAGTTCACCCGAGTCGGACAATCCATTGCTGAGGCCGAAACGGTATTCAGCTGAAATTGCGGGATTGAGCGGAAGCTTGTTCCAATTCGCCAGCGCGTAACGCCCTTCGAGAGTAAAGCTGCGGTCGCGAGTGTCTCCCGCGAAATGCTCGATCTGGTTTTGCACACCAATAGTAAAGCGCGCTGGCAGCCCCATTTCGATCTCCTGCCGGAACAGTTGAGCCGGCAATCCATGACGGAAGATGTCGCCTTCGTATCCAGCTTCGAGTTCGAAGCTGAAAGGTGAAAGCACATACGACTTTGTGAGCGTAGAGATGCGACCGTGGGATAAATCAGGCGGAGCGCCGTAAGCGCTCGGCAGCTCTTCGCCTTCAGCCTGCACGACAACCTGCCGATTCTCCATCTCCTGCGCATTCGCCGGGGTGCTGCCAGCAAGCAGCAGAACTGGAAGTGCGGCGCGCGAAAGGGTGCAGAATGAAATTCTCATTTTCGGTCCGCCCCTCGAGAAATCACGTTTTCGAACGGTGTTTTCCTTTCAAATTAAAGCGCAAATGTGTGAAATTTCCGTTTACGCGCAAAGCGCGATCAATCGCGCGACAGAAGGCGTTGTTTCCATAGCAAAAAAACAACGGGATAGATCAGCAACTCGAGTAGAGCTGAAGTAATCACGCCGCCGATCAAGCAGGGGAGCCTGATGAGCTCCTGCGGTTTCTTGACCACAGGCCGCGTTCTGCACCACGGCTATGACAAGGGCAATGACTGAGAGGGTGATTGCAAGCGCCGCGCACAAGAACAACGGAGATCGGACATAACTGTGCTGGGCAGACGAAAGCCGGCTAATCATCAGTCGTGGGGAACGCGAAATTGGCGGAGCGTCGAGTGCGGCGAGCCTAATCGTCCCAATGCTTTGAGCAAGTCGTATTGGGCTTTGTCGTAGTTGGTAACGATATTTAGGTAATCGTTCCGAGCACGCGTCAGGTCTTGCTCCGCGAGGATAGTTTCAAGCACAACTCCGACGCCGAATTCCTTGCGTTCCCGACCGAGGCGCAACGCTTCCTGCGCGTCGGCCAGCGATTGTTTCGCCGTATCGATTTGGTCAGCGAGCGACTGCACGCGCGTCCTGCTCGCGACGACTTCGCCTGCAACTTGATCGATCACTTTATCGACGGTAAGGGCAGCGCCGCGCAGGCGCGCCTGCCGGCCGTGGATATTGCCGAAATCGAAGAGGCCGCCCGGTCCGACGCGCCAGGAAACTGAGGCAACGTAGTCCTCGGATTCGCCGAGGTTGCCTGTGCTGCTGTCTTTACCGCCGCCGAGTTGCCCCAAGAATGCCTGTCCGCCCACGCTTGGGACGAGTGGACCGTAAATCGCTCCGTTCTTTGCATGCTGAGCGGCGCTGAGAAGGGCGGCACTTTGCTGCGTTTCGGGCCTCGCCGCCAAAGCTTGCGAAACAAGGTCGCCAAGTGGCTCTTTCGTAGAAACAATTGATATGGGCACGACGTTCGAATCGCGCGGCGCAAGTTCGACCAACGGATCAAGATGCAAAATCTGAGCAAGCTTCGCGGACGCGAGCCGCACATTTTCTTGGGCACGGCGCAATGCAATCTCATCACGCTGCTGCAGCACTTTGACCCGCAGCGCGTCGCCTTTGAACGCGATGCCCGCGTTGACCGCGCGGTCAATCTCCGCCGCATAATCGCTCGAGGCCCGCAACGCTTCACGCGCGACTCCGACCGCTCCATGTGCAGCAGCAAGATCGAAATAAGCGCCCGCGACGGCGAGAAGGGTTTCCTGTTGCTGGGCATCGACACCGTGCCGAGCGGCTTTTGCAAGTTGGTACGCTTCGAGTGACTTGAAAATGGCGTCGCCGATATCCGTCTGGGCGATGAATGTCCCGCCAGATGCGTAGCTTTGTTTGTCAACTTGCTCGATCAAGCCTTCCGTGTTTTGAATCAGGTTGTCGTGACGGCGATACGTCACGCCCGGCGCGACCCACGGAAAGAAACGTTCGATCGCACTCTCCTGTTCGGCACGTGCCTCAGCGAGTTTTTCGCGAGCAAGTTGAACGTCCAGATTCTGCGCCCCAGCCAGTCGCAGCGCGGAGGGCAGATCAATCGTGAGCAACTTTGATTCAGCCGCCCGTGCGCCGAAATGAGCAAATACCGCAAAAATCGCGACAGCGAGACACCAGCGCTTCATTTGCTTTCGGTCGCTTGAACTTTTTGTCCGTCGGTCACGGATTGTTTGCCGGCAACGATGACGGGATCGTTTGGTCTGAAGCCTTTGAGAATTTCCACGTTTACGCCGTCGTCGAAGCCGGTGGCGACAGGGACCTTCAGCGCTTTGCTGTCGCGTACGACGAACACGGAGTTTTTATTCTTCTCAGTGACAAGGGCTTCGGCGGGAATAAGCAGCGCGTTTTCTTTCTTTTGCAGCTCAATCTCGACGGTTGCCCACATCCCGGGGCGCAGCGCGAGATCGGGATTGGAAATTTCGATTTCGGTCGCCATCGTTTTCGTCGATTCATCAAGCGCATAGGAAAAGCGCGTGATCGTGCCTTGAAACGTGCGACCGGGCAGTTCGCTCACTGTTACCTTCACCGGTAAATCTTTTTTCACGAACGGCGCCTCGGTGTCGGGAATGGCCACGTCGATGCGGACTGTGCTGAAATCCATCAACGTCACCACGGCTGCGCTTTTGGACGTACTACTCGAAGTGGGTGCTGGAATGAGAGCGCCGGGATCGACCCAGCGTTTCGTGATCACTCCCGAAAATGGCGCGGTGATTTTCGCGTAAGTGAGCAGTGTCTCAATGCGTTGGAGGCCGGCGACAGCCACGCCGGATTTCGCTCGCGCGGCGTCCACCGTTTGCGGCATGACCAAATCCGAAGCTTTTTTCTGAGCTTCGGTGACGCGTTTGTAATCAAGCTGTGCCGCTTCAGCCTCCGCCTTTGCCTTGACCAGATCCGCCAGCATCTCCGGCGCCTCGATTTCGGCCAGAGTATCGCCTTCGTTCACGGTATCTCCCTTGTCCACGTTGATCGTTTTCAAATAGCCAGCGACCTTCGCGTAGAGCGTCGCCTCTTGATAAGCAATCACGTTTCCCGGGAGCGTGACGCGGCGAACGATCTCGCTGCGTTTTGGATGAATTGTTTGCACGGGCGTGCCCGGAGCTTGCTGGCCTCGGAACCAATCGCACCCAGCCAGAGCCG
>CATPAV010000008.1 GCA_955652245.1 uncultured Candidatus Udaeobacter sp.
CCGGAAATGTTAGTCGGACGGCCTGGCGGTCCGTTTCTACCTTCTAACGCGAATTCAATTACGGGTACGCTTCCGCGAAAAATGCGTAAAGAAAAAAAGAAGATTGCCGAGGTAAAGATTATTGCTGAACCGGTCGAAGCGGCTGAGGAAGCTGGATTGCGCTACGTCAGCGAGAATCAGCCGGGTTACACACGCAAGGCTAAGAACGACAACTTCGAGTATCTCGATACGGAAGGCAAAGCAGTCAGCGATGAGCAACGGCTTTTGCGGATCAAGCGGCTCGCCATTCCGCCGGCATGGACAGACGTTTGGATTTCTCCGTCAGCAAACGGCCACATCCAGGCGACTGGGCGCGATGCACGAAAGCGCAAACAGTACATTTATCACGAGCGTTGGCGCGAAATGCGCGATGAAAACAAATACGAACGAATTGTTTCGTTTGGGAAAACGCTGCCGAAAATCCGCCGAAGTGTGAGCAAAGATCTCTCCTTGCCCGGACTGCCTCGAAACAAAGTGCTCGGCACAATCGTGCAGCTTCTCGAAGAAACGCTCATCCGGGTCGGCAATGAAGAGTACGCGCGCGAAAACAAATCGTTCGGCCTGACGACCATGCAAGATCGACATGTTGATGTGAAGGGATCGAAGATGCGATTCCGTTTTCGCGGAAAGAGCGGCATCAAACACGATGTGGATATAACCGACCGGCGTATCGCGAAGATCATCTTGAAACTGCAGGATTTGCCGGGGCAGGAATTGTTTCAGTGCATCGACGAGAACGAGGACGTTTGCGATATCACTTCACAAGATGTGAACGATTATTTACGCGAAATCACCGGCGAAGATTTTACGGCCAAAGATTTCCGGACATGGGCTGGAACTGTTCTGGCCACAATCGCATTAACTGCCGCCGGTGATTTCGAAACGAAGAAGCAAGCGAAAGCCAACATCAAGAACGCGATCAGCGCGGTCGCAAAAATTCTGCGCAACACGCCGGCGATTTGCCGGAAGTGTTACATCCATCCCGCCGTGCTCGAAGCTTATCTAGACGGAAATTTAATCGAGGGTTTGAAAAAGAGAACCGGGGAAGAGCTCGAAAAAGAAACTATCGATCTTCGCTCCGGAGAAGCGGCGATCCTAAAATTTTTGGAAGCCGGTTTCCAAAAAAAGGCTGCCTAACAATCAGCAATTATCTATTCGCGGGAAGCGCTGCGCCGCGTTGGCCCGGGACTTGGCTTGGCCTTGGTGCTTTTGCGGACGTTGATTGTTTGCCCCGCCGTCGACGCGGTTTGCCGTTGCTCTTCGGGGTATTTTTTTGTTGACGGCCAGATTAAACGCCACGGCTGCGTTCTCACCGTTTCGCTGAAATCCTTAATGTTACGTCCGGTGGGGCCGAGATCGTTCATGGTGGCTTTCAACCGTTCGGAGGAATCGCGAAAGTTCTGAAGTGAGACCTTGATGTTGTTGTTGGCTGTGAGGTCCGCGCTGATTTTCTCGATGTTATTGAGCGAGTGCGAAAGAGCGCCATCCGGTGCGCTAAGATCGACAAGATGTTCGCCAAATGTTTTGAACTCGCCCAGCGCGACATTCAGTTCTGAATTTTCATCAGTGAGCCGGCTAAGATTTTGCGACGTAGTTTGGAGATCCTTCAGGGTGGAAGTAGCCTCTGATGCTACCGGTTTGATCACTTCCAACAATTTGGCTGCAGCCTCCGAGAAATCGGGAACGCGTTCGCCGGCGAACATTTCGCCATCTTTGGCGCGTCCCGAGCTTTCCGTTCCCTCAGTGATGTCGATTGCCATATCACCCAGAAGTCCCAGCTGAATCAGCCGGGTGCGCGCATCGCGGTAGACTTTGGCGTTCTTGTCCACCTGAACATCCACCCGCACCTCATACATCGGCTTTCCCGGCGAAGGCGTGGGCGTAGCTTCTGGCTGGGACGGACGCAATGCGGCAGCAATCTCTTGCGCACGCTGGTCTTCCTGAGGTGATACTGGCGAAAACAATTTCTGGACCTGTCCAATTTTTCTGCCGGCCAACATGACCGGCGCACCGATTTTGATTCCCGAAGCGTTATCGAAATACACTTTATAGGTCACGAGCCCCCGGAACAGGCCGGGCGCGCCCAGGAGAATGAGGAGAAAAGCCAAAACCGCCACCGTGCCGACAACCAGCACGCCGGTCATGATTTCATTTCTTTGCAATTGCATCTTGGCTTCCTTCCAGAATGGGGCCTTCAGTGCTTCCGCTCAAGAACTGAGCGACGACCGGATTTTTTGACTGCTTGAATTGCTCGGGTTTCGCATCCTCAATAATTTTGCCCTGATAGAGCATAGCCATTCGCGTGCCAATGCGAAAGGCGCTGCTCATATCGTGTGTGACGATGATTGATGTCACCTTCGATTTTTCTGTGAGGTTGATAATCAGCTCGTCAATAACTGAACTAATGACTGGATCAAGCCCCGCGGAAGGCTCGTCGAACAGAATAAGTTCCGGCTCCATCACCAAAGCCCGGGCCAAACTCACTCGTTTTCGCATTCCGCCGCTTAATTCGGCGGGCATTAGTTCTTTCGCTTCTTTCATCCCGACGAGGTCGAGTTTTTGATCGACAATTTCCTCGACCTCGTTGCTCGATTTATCGGTCAGTTCTTCCAGCGGCAGCGCGACGTTGTCCCGCACGTTGCGCGAGCTTAGCAGCGCCGAATACTGGTAAACCATGCCGATATGCTGTCGAACGCGCTGTAGTTTGCGGCGACGCAGTCGGGTGATTTCGAATTGCTTAAAAAAAATTGAGCCCGCCTCAGGCTGGAGGATCCCCAGAATAAGACGCAGGATCGTGCTCTTGCCACTGCCGCTCTGACCCATAATGACAAGCCGATCACAACGTTCGACTTCGAGTGACATGCCATCGAGCACCGTCTTTTCCTCAAATTGTTTGCGCACATCGCGCAGCTCGACCATATGAGAGTTCGATGCGTTCATGTGGGAAAAAATGTTGTGTAGACGATGTTGTAGACCGTATCGACACCGATCACGGTAGTGATCGCAGTAACGACGCTCGAAGTTGTGGCGGTGCCGACGCCAGCCGCGCCGCCTTTCACAGTCAATCCTCGATAGCACGCGATTGCGCTGATGAGCAGCCCGAACATTAAACTTTTGAGCACGCCGGTGATGATATCGCGGATAAGTAACGAGTCTTTAACGAGATCAAGGAAATAGGGGAAAGCGATACTGAAATAAGCGCGCGAAATCAGGCTGCTGGCGAAGATTGCTGACATATTGGAGACGGTGGAGAGACACGGCATAAGGAAAAACAATGCGAGCATTCTTGGCGCGACAAGAAATCGGAGCGGCCCAATGCCCATGGC
Source organism: uncultured Candidatus Udaeobacter sp. (assembly GCA_955652245.1). Lineage (GTDB taxonomy): Bacteria > Verrucomicrobiota > Verrucomicrobiia > Chthoniobacterales > UBA10450 > Udaeobacter. The sequence continues at coordinate 3,366 of CATPAV010000008.1, forward strand.
CTCAATCGACTCGACTTCCTCGGAGACTTGCATTGTCCCGAGTTCCGCCGTAAACGCTGCGCCCACTCGCGCGGCTAGCATGATACCAGTAAGCAGCGGCCCAAGTTCCCGCATGAAACTGATCGCGACTAAACCGGGAATAAGACGCTCGGTTCCGAATCGCTGAAGCTGGTAGCCAGTCAACAACGCCATCGTCAGGCCCAGGAAAAACGAAACGAGTCCCACCAGCGGCACCGAATCGACACCCGCGCGCTCCGTGTGACGAAAAAAACTCGCCGCGCGAAACGGCACTCGGCCGCGGCGAAGGCGCTCGATTGTTTCTTCAAAGGTGTGGGCAATGAACCAGAACATGCTCCCGACTTCGCAGAAGAAATTGCGACCCAGCTGACCGATGTCCTGCACCACCTCGACAGGATTTGTCGGAATCGTTTCACCGTGTGCAGTGCTGTGGGAATAGGTATTCGCCATGTTTACGGGGAAATTGCCCCACTTACTGGTCGGGAAAAAGGGGAAAGTTGATGCACGCGGCCTTCCAATCATTAATATCGATCGTCATCCTGGCTAACTGACCAAGGTCAATATGAAGATTTTTCATCCACTGAATTGCTTCTTTGCCGCTGTGCTATTTAGTGCCGGGGCTTGGGCGCTCGCTCAGGAGCATGCGAAGAGCGCGAGCGCTTCGAACCAACAGCGATCCGAGGATCAGCCAAACATGCCAGCAGAAGATTTTGGACTTGTCGTGCACGGCGGCGCCGGAACCATCGAGCGCAGCAAAATGACGCCTGAACGCGAGCATGAATACCGATCTGGAATTGAGCGCGCTCTGGCCGCAGGTTACGAGATTCTCAAGCGCGGCGGATCGAGCCTCGATGCCACCGACGCCGCCGTCCGCGCGCTGGAGGACGATCCGCATTTCAACGCCGGTAAGGGCGCAGTCTTTACGAACGTCGGCACAAACGAGTTGGACGCCGCGGTGATGGACGGCAAAACGTTCAAAGCCGGTGCGGTTGCGTGTTTGAAGCACATCAAAAATCCGGTGAGCCTGGCTCGACTCGTCATGGAAAAATCCGGACACGTGATGATGGATGGCGAAGGCGCGGAAGCCTTCGCGAAAGAAAACGGCATTGAAATTGTCGATCAAAAATACTTTTACACGAAGGAACGCTGGGATGCCTTGGAAAAGGTGAAAGCGGCAGAGAAAAGGGGCGGACCCGGCGAAAAAAGATTTATTATCTCCGATCAAGATCGACATGGCACGGTCGGGGCCGTCGCGCTCGACCAACATGGTGATCTCGCCGCCGCGACTTCAACTGGCGGCACGACCAATAAACGCGCCGGGCGCGTGGGCGATTCCCCGGTCATCGGTGCAGGCACTTACGCGAACAACGCAACATGTGCTATCTCCGCTACGGGTGATGGGGAGTATTTTATTCGCGCAACCGTCGGGCACGACATTTCGGCTCTGATGGAATATCGTGGAATGTCGCTCAAGGAGGCTGCGCAAACCGTGCTGGACAAAGTAGCCAAGCTCGGCGGCACCGGCGGATTGATCGCGATTGACCGCCGAGGCAACATCGCCTTGCCGTTCAATACCTCTGGAATGTACCGAGGCTATGCTGATCCAAGCGGTAAATTCGTGATCGAGATTTACAAATAGAGTAGTGCTCGCCGCGGCGAACGAATTAATCGATCACAAACGAGACGCTTATGCTACCTCAAACCCATGCTGCCCGCATTTTCCGTTGTTATTCCCTGCTTTAACGAGGCCGCGCGTATCGGCGTCACCATTCGGGCGACGGTGGATTACCTCCACAAAAATTCGCCGGAGAGCGAATTAATCGTTGTAAACGATGGATCCACTGACGCAACGGCGGCGATCGCGCGCGGCATTTTTTCAGACGCGAAAATCACCACGCGCTTGCTCGAGAATTTTCCCAATCACGGCAAAGGCGCTGCCGTTCGTTCCGGTTTACTTGCCGCACAAAAACCGATCGCCCTGTTTTCTGATGCTGATCTTTCAACGCCTCTCGAGGAGACACCCAAGGTGATCGAGCCGATTGCCGATGGTGAGGTCGACATCGCGTTTGGCTCGCGCGCCTTGGATCGACAGTTGATTGGCCAACATCAACCCTGGCGGCGCGAGCAGGCTGGCCGCATTTTTAATCTGCTTGTTCGCCTCGCCACCGATCTTCCGTTTTGGGACACGCAATGTGGTTTCAAGGCGTTCCGTATGGACGCGTGCCGCCCAATTTTGGAAGCCGCTCGCATCGATGGATTCGCCTTCGATGTCGAGCTGCTTTTTCTCGCGCATCGCGCCGGATTACGGATCCGCGAAATTCCGGTGCGCTGGAATCATTCCGCGGGTAGCAAGGTGCGCTTTTTTCAGGACAGCCTGCGGATGTTGCGGGAAATCGTTACGCTGCGACGGCTGTAGCCGCCTCGCTGTGCGAAGCGAACGCAGATAGAGGAACTTATGCGCGCCTCCGTTTGAATTATTTCTTCGCTATTTCTTGACGATCTCGGCGTTCTCGATCATCGCAATCCCGCCGCGCTCCGCGATTTTGCCCTTCACGGTGATGTTCTTGCCGCAGTATTCCGCGAGTTGATCGTTGATCGGCTTATGTTCGCCAACGACGAGGTACGCTTTGCCCTCGCTCACGATGCCGGCCGGGCCGCCCGATTTGATGCACTTTGCCCCGCACGATTGGCCATGTTTCTCGCCGATCGCGTTATGATCGACGTAACACATCATGTCGACCACTTCGCCCGTGACTTCTTTCGAAGCAGCTGCGTCTTTTCCATGCTCGTGCTCTTGCGCAACGGCAAGCGGAGAAATCGCTAAAGCCGTGGCGAAAGTTGCAGCGACCGCAAATTTCAAAACAGTGGGTTTGCTAGGTATTGAGTTAAACATGCGCTAAATGTCGGCCGCTTCGTGGGTCGGTCAATCAAAGCCGTTTGTCATTTCGAACTCCGCTCGACACGACAAAACAAGATTTCGGCGATCGCGCCTATCCTTGCTTTTCGATCAAATCTACGAACTGTGAGAAGAAGTAGGACGCGTCATGCGGACCGGGCGCTGCTTCGGGGTGATATTGTACGCTGAAGATCGGCAATTCCTTATGCCGCATCCCTTCGACAGTGCCGTCATTTAAATTGATGTGAGTGACTTCGACATTGGCCGGGAGCGAGTCAGGGTCGACTGCGAAACCATGATTTTGCGCAGTGATCGCGACTTTGCCGCTTCGCAAATCTTTGACCGGCTGATTCGCGCCGCGATGCCCGAATTTCAATTTGAATGTCGATCCACCGTACGCGAAGCCAAGGATCTGATGGCCGAGACAAATCCCGAAGATCGGTTTCTTGCCCATTAATCCGCGCACCGCTTCATGCGCATACGGTAGAGCGGCCGGATCGCCGGGTCCGTTCGAAAGAAAAATTCCGTCGGGATCGAGCGCGAGCGCCTGTTTGGCTGTCGTCGATGCAGGAACAACCGTGACGCCGAAGCCCTTCTGCCGCAGCAATCGCAAAATGTTTTGCTTGATGCCGTAGTCGTAAGCGACGACGCGAAAGCGGATCGGCGGCAACTTCGGTTTGCTATCGCCGTTTCCGTTCACGATTGACCATGGCTGGCTCAATTTATCGTCCGGGTCCCATTGATAAATTTCCGGTGTCGAAACTTCGCGAACGTAATCCATTCCGATGACGCCCTCACCATCGACTGCGCGCTGCACCGCTAGCTGGATCGACATCTCCTCAGTCGTCAGGCATGCCTTCATCGCGCCGCCCGTGCGCAGATGCCGCGTGAGCGCGCGGGTGTCGATTCCCTGGAC
>CATPAV010000009.1 GCA_955652245.1 uncultured Candidatus Udaeobacter sp.
CCTTCCAGATTGTTCCAAATGCTTGTGTCGGTGGCGGCAGGATAAATGTTAATGACGCGAATTTTGTGTTCGCGCAATTCTTCGCGCACGGATTGGGAGAATCCCTCGAGAGCAAACTTGCTCATGCAATAGGCGCTCCAGTTGGGAAATCCGGTTTTCGCCGCGATCGAAAGAATATTAACAATACTCGCGCCCGGCGGCATTTTCGGAGCGAAACGCTGGGTCAATAAAAAGGGCGCGGTAACGTTCACGCCCAGGGTTTGCTCCCATTCAACAGACGTGATTTCTCCAAACGGTCTTACGATCGCGATACCGGCATTGTTAACTAACAAATCCAGCGGATCGCTTCCAACCGCAGCGATTAGATCGGAAACACCACCCGTAATAGCGAGATCGTGGATCAATCGAACAACGCCTCCACAGCGCGGTTTCACGGACTTACACATTTCTGCCAATGCGACAGTATCGCGCCCATGCAAGAGCAAGGTGACGTCTTCCGCAGCCAGCTTCTCCGCAATGGCGCGGCCAATTCCGCGGCTGGCGCCAGTGATCAAATATCGTTTCATCTCTTTGGAGGAACATGCTCCGTCATGTCCCAAACTTAGAGGACGCGACGGCGCGCGTCCCTCCAAAAATTGCCGATGCTACGTGCGGCGTAACGTAAATCGATTATTCGCCGTTTCCCAGAGGCGCAGCCGGACGAGCTTTTGATCGAGGCGATTGTCGATCTTCGGCCAAAGGGCCCGCACAATATTTTCGCCCGTCGAAGGCGTATCGCGAAATTCGTCGGTTTCGAGGTCCAGATGTCGATTTTGCCACGGTGCAAGCGACTCTGCGATTGCTTTTCTGAAAGCACCAAAGTCATGGAGTGTCCCAGTCCGTTTATCGTACTCGCCGCCAATCGTTGTCTCCGTCACGTAGCCGTGGCCATGCCCAAGTGGATTATTGCATTTGCCGTAAAGCTTCGCGTTCTCGGCATCGGAAAAACAAGCGGCATGCAGCCGATGCGCAGCATTGAACGGCATCTGGAGCCCGAGAAAGACGCTCTTGTCATGCCACACTTCGGCAAAAAAATCGTCGCGCTCGTACAGGCGCACACGATGCAACAGCGGCATACTTGCATTGACCTGCTCGTAAAGGTAACCAGCCAGGCTCTCCGTCGTTATCGGACGATTCTTTAACTCCGCGAGCTCATTGAGATACCGGTGATCAAGTGCGTTATGCAATGCACGCAAACAAGAGTCGATCTCTTGATAACCAACCAAGGGTGCCTCCCAACTGAGCTCTTTCGCGCGAAAAGTGAGCCGGGCGCGATAATTATGCCCATGAGTTGAAGTTGCTCTGCCAAAGAGACGCGCGTTTTCCACCTCACTCAAACGGGGCGACATGGTTCTGCGCGCAGCAGAAAACTCCAACCAATAATTCGCTTCGCAGGCACCGTCGGAATAGAAAGTTGCGCTTCGCTCAGGCGACTCGGCAACATGACAGGCGACGAGTTTTGCGCTGACATCAGAAAAGAGCGGCGCAAGATCGACATGCAGCTGTCGCGAAATGTTCTCAACCGTCGGCGGAACTCCACTGAACGAGGGGTCGTCCTGATTCAAGAACTTGTGATCAAAACGAGCGCGCAGCAGTTTCCCGGCCCGCTCTTTGATTTCGCTGATGTTGATGAGCATTCCGGTGCGCGGATCCACCGGCCCGGTAAAGACAAAATACGCCACGTAATTGCGACCGGAGCCGTGTTGCGCTTCGGTCTCAGGGCCGAACGCGGCGAGATTTTCGCTGTCGCTCCAATGCTTTACGCGCAAACGCCGCGAGGCCGAGAACTCGAGACGTTTGCTGACCGTCAGCAGCATGACGCCAGCTAATCCTTGAGAAGCGAGAGAAATTCCGAGCGCGTTCGCGCGTCGTCTTTGAAAGAGCCGAGCAGGCAGGAAGTTTTCATGACGGAATTTTGCTTTTCGACGCCGCGCATCATCATGCAAAGATGTTTCGCCTCCACGACTACCGCCACACCGGATGGCTCAAGACAATTCATGAGCGACTGAGCAATCTGAGTAGTGAGATTTTCCTGGATTTGCAGACGGCGCGCGAAAACATCAACAATGCGGGCAACCTTGGAAAGGCCGATGACTTTCCCATTTGGAATGTAAGCTACATGCGCGCGACCAATGAACGGAAGCAGGTGATGTTCGCACAGTGAATAGAGCTCGATGTCTTTGACAAGAATGATTTCGCTTGCGTCGGACGCGAACACGGCATCGTTGATAATCTCTTCGAGATCCTGCCGATAACCTTGCGTGAGAAATTCGAAGGCGCGTGCCGCCCGCTCTGGCGTCCGCCGTAGCCCTTCGCGATCTACATCTTCACCGATGCCTTCAAGCAGTTGGCGGTAAGCTTTCGCGATCCGATCGAGATCGTTCTCCGGCAACCGATTGATGTCGCGCGTGAAACGCTCCTCGGTATCGAGATCGGAATTGCGGCGTTGAATCATGATTGTGTGTCGGCACTTTAATCAAGAAGGGGCGATTTCCAAATCGCTCCTCGGCGGTCTGGAGACTGCCGCTCCTTGGTTTAATCGAGCCAGCTCTGCGGATATTTTGGATCGTCGAGGGCGAGCGACTCTTCCGTCAATTCAAGTGTGTGCTGAGTATCGAACATGACGGCGAGCTCTTCCGTGCGTGTTGCATTCTTGCTTGCCATGATTGTCCCAGGATGGGGGCCGTGTGGAATGCCGCGCGGGTGCAATGTGATTGAACCGCTTTCAATACCGCGGCGGGACCCAAAGTTCCCGCGGACATAAAACAAAACCTCATCCGCCTCTACGTTGTCGTGCACCCACGGAATCTTCACTGCCTCGGGATGAGTATCGAGGAAGCGCGGTGCGAAAGTGCAAACGACGTAGCCACGAATCTCAAACGTCTGATGGATCGGTGGCGGCTGGTGCACGGTGCCGGTGATCGGCTCGAAATCCTGGGCATTGAATGTGAAAGGATATAAATAACCATCCCAGCCGACTGCATCGAACGGATGATGCGCAAGCGTCACGCGCGTGAAACGCGGACCGTCTTTTACCAGAACATCGACATCTTCTTCTTTGTCGATCGTGAGCAATTCCGATGGCGCATGGAGATCGCGCTCCGAATATGGCGCACCCATTTTGATCTGACCTTCATGATTTAGATATCGCTGTGGAATCCGGACAGGGCCGGCCGATTCGAGAATGAGGTAATCTTCCTCTTCCACATTATCCGGAACCAGCCGGTAAGTGATGCCTCGCGGAATAACAATGTAATCCTCGGCACGATATCGAAGTTTTCCGAAAACTGTTTCCAACGTGCCGCCGCCATGAAAGACGAAGATGATTTCGTCGGCGCCGCCGTTCTTATAGTACTCGAACTTGTCGTAGGTTTTTGCCGGCCGCGCCCGATAAGCCGTCATGTCCTGGTTGAAGAGCATCGGAATGCGGCTGGTGTAGAGATCGCCGCGTCGCGGGATGTCCGCTGTTTTTAAATGATGATGACGCAATGGGCTGTCGGAAACCTTTTTCGGCACCCAATGTTTGATCAACTCAACGTTGCGAACGCGCGTCGGAGGCCGCAAGTGATACATGATCGAATAAGCTTCGTCGAATCCTTGCGTCGTGAAGACATGTTCGTAAGCGATGCCTTCGTTTTTATAAGTCGGCGCCGCGCCGTTACGATGAAACCAGATGTGATGTTTTCGCGGAATTTCGCCAAGTCTTTGATAGTACGGCATTTCGATCCTCCTTTACAAATTTCCTCGTGCTTCCTGTTCTCGCTCCAATGCTTCAAACAGCGCTTTGAAATTGCCTTTCCCGAAACTCTTCGCGCCCTTGCGTTGGATAATTTCGAAAAAGAGCGTCGGGCGGTCTTCCACCGGCTTGGTGAATATTTGGAGCAAATAACCTTCGTTGTCGCGATCAACCAGAATGCCAAGCCGCTTTAACGGCTTGAGATCTTCATCGATATGACCGACGCGATCGGGAAGCGTGTCGTAATAAGTCGATGGAATGTTCAGGAACTGGACGCCGCGCTTCTGCAATTCGGTCACAGTTTTCACAATGTTCTTGGTGGCCATGGCGATGTGCTGGACACCTTCGCCGTTGTAAAACTCCAGATATTCTTCCACCTGCGATTTCTTTTTGCCTTCGGCCGGCTCATTGATCGGAAATTTCACGAAACCATTGCCGTTGCTCATCACCTTGCTCATGAGCGCCGAGTATTCAGTCGAGATATCCTTGTCGTCAAAGGTGAGAATGTTGCGAAATCCCATCACATCCTCGTAAAACTTCACCCACGGA
>CATPAV010000010.1 GCA_955652245.1 uncultured Candidatus Udaeobacter sp.
AAGTGGAGACCAACTGGATATTGATGCCACCCCGACCCAGGCATTCGAACATTCGCGCGGCTACGCCGGAATGTGATCGCATCCCGATCCCGACGACGCTCAATTTGGCTACGCCGCTTGCGGTGTTCAGACGCGTCGCACCGACTTCGCTGACCACGGGCATCAGGATTTTTCGGGCATTCTCCAATTCGTCCTCGTGAATTGTGAATGAAATGTCGGTGGTCCCCCCGATCGACGCATTTTGCACAATCATGTCCACGATGATGTGCGCAGCGGCAATATTGGAAAAAATCCGGCCGGCGATTCCCGGTTCGTCCCGCACCCCTGCAATAGTGAGTTTTGCCTGATGGCGATCGAGACTGATGCCACGAATAACCACGTCCTCCATGCTGGGGCTCGCTTCCCTGGCGATTGTGCCGGTGCTGGTTTTGAAACTCGAACGTACCTCGAATTCGATCCCGAATTTTTTTGCAAATTCAACCGCGCGCGATTGCACGACCTTTGATCCGGCGCCGGCCATCTCAAGCAGCTCGTCATAGGCGATGTCGTCGAGTTTTTTTGCGGCGAGAACGGAACGTGGATCGCAGGTAAAGACGCCATCGACATCGGTAAAGATCTGGCACACATCAGCGTTCAACGCCCCGGCCAGCGCGATCGCGGTCAAATCGGAGCCGCCACGGCCGAGCGTCGTTGTTTCCCCTTCCGGCGTCTGACCCTGAAAACCGGCGACGATCACGATGTAATCGTCGGACAACAGCTCGTGAATTTGTTTGGGGCTGATATTCGCAATCCGGGCTTTGGTGTGGTTACGATCGGTTAAAATCCCGGCCTGCGCGCCCGTCAAAGAGATGGCTCTACCGCCAAGTGCGTTGACTGCCATGGCCACCAGAGCGGTCGCAGCGTGCTCGCCAGTTGCGAGCAAAATATCCAGTTCGCGCTCGGTTGGCTGCTTCGACATCTCATGCGCTAATTTGATTAGGTCATCGGTCACTCCCGCCATGGCGGAGATCACTGCCACCACACGGCAACCTTCGCGCTGTGTCTCGACAAGCCGGCGCGCCACGTTACGGATTCGCTCGGCAGTTCCGACCGAAGTGCCGCCATATTTTTGAACAATCAGGCGCATGTCAGGAGTAAATTAGTATTGAAACAGAGGAAGCGAAGCACACAAACAGAAGGGGATGGTCTTCGCTTCAGAGGCACGGTCTTAATTGCAACATGTGCTAGAGCCCAAGGACACGCCGGACTTCGCTCGTGATCGGCGCGACCGGTATTAGCGCCTCTATTTGTTCTTGGATCACATCGGGATCCTTCAATCCGTGCCCCGTCACAGTGCAGACGATTCGACTTTCCTCCGGAATTTCTTTGAATGAATACCTCGCGTCCTTTGAATCGCAGCATTTGAACAGTCCGGCAATCGCCGCGGCGCTCGCCGGTTCAACAAAAATTCCTTCGTGCCGCGCCAGCCATGTTTGTGCGGCGACAATTTCTCCGTCGGAAACTATGTCGATTGCTCCACGCGATTCCTCAATTGCGACACGCGCCTGTTTCCAACTCGCCGGATTACCAATTCGAATAGCCGACGCGACGGTTTCCGGGTTCTCGATGATTCTGTTGTGAAAGATCGGCGCCGCGCCTGCGGCCTGAAAACCGATCATTGCTGGCAATCTTGTCGATCCATTCAACTGGCGCTCAGGGCAGGTTCTTTGGCACGCATAATATTCCTGGTACCCTGCCCAATACGCGGTGATGTTGCCGGCATTACCGACCGGGAGCAAATGAAAATCGGGCGCATTGCCCAGAACCTCGACAATCTCAAATGCCGCGGTCTTTTGTCCGGCGATCCGATCCGGGTTAATCGAATTCACAATGACAAAGCCGTCGCGCTCGCCAAGCTCCTGCACGATCCGAAGTGCATCATCGAAGTTTCCATTAATCGCGACGATTTTCGCTCCGTAGGCGAATGCCTGCACCAATTTGCCGCTCGCAATTTTTCCGGCAGGCAAAATCACTGCGCACGAAATTCCCGCCGCGCCGCATATGCCGCCGCAGAGGCGGATGTATTTCCAGTTGAAGCGCAGACGATCGCGCTCGCGCTCCGCTCCAGCGCTTTGGAAACGGCCACGGTCATGCCGCGGTCCTTGAATGAACCGGTCGGGTTTACCCCTTCGTTTTTGACGAAAACATCACAGCCGCGGCCGACTCGTTTACTTAATTTTGGGCAATGAATGAGAGGCGTGTTACCCTCGCCCAGAGAAATAATCGCGGTTGAATCGGAAAACGGAAGATAATCGCGATAACGCTCGATCACTCCCCTGTCCTGTCCCAGCTTTGCGTTTGTCGGTCGCATCGGCAATTTTCCATTCGAAACAAATCCGTGCGATTGTCGATCCGCAAGTGCAGTTGTAAGATCAACCGTATGCCCGCGCTTAGCAAAGAAGATAAGCTGCGACTCCTCACGACGATTCTGGAGAGCCGCCACGCCGACTTGCGCGAGCAGAATCTGAATCGTCAGGGTAAAGGCCACTTTCACGTTTCCGGAATGGGCCACGAAGCGCTCGCGGCGATTTCATTTCTCATGGAGCCGGAAGATTACATTGTGCCTTACTACCGCGATCGCGGTCTCATTATCGGACGCGGCATGACGACACACGAACTCGGCCTCGAATATTTCGCCAAGCGCAATACTGGCAGCGGTGGCCGCCAGATGCCATCACACTACAGCAACGCGAAGCTGCATATCTGGAGCGTGCCAACACCGACCGGTTCACAGCTTCTCCCCGCCTGCGGCATTGCCTGGGGCATCAAGCTCGATCGCAAAAAAAATCTCGTGGTCACAACAGTCGGCGACGCCGCGACACGGCAGGGCGATTTCTTCGAGGCAGTTTCTTTCGCTAAGGAAAAGAAGCTGCCTCTGCTGCTCGTCGTTGAAGACAACGCCTATGGCATCAGCATGCCGACTCGCAAAACCAATCCGCTCGCACTCGGTGTTCTTCAGGCGAGCGACTGGCAACAGATCGATGGCCGCGATGTCCAGAAAGTTTATGACACGGCGAGCGTCGCGATGGAGAAAATCCGCGCCGGCAATGGCCCGGCGTTTTTCTGGGTAAAGATGGAACGGCTTTCCAGCCACACCAGTTCCGACGATCAGAAGCTTTATCGCGAGGAGGCAGAATTGCGCGCGCTCGAAAAATCCGACCCGCTCAAATGCTGGAGGGATCAACTGATCGAAGAAGGTGTAATCACCGCCGAGGAATTCGCAAAGATCGACAACGACATCAAGGAGCGCATCCGCCGGGAGTACAGCGAGGCGGAGAAAGCCGAAGATCCATCGCCTAACGAGCTTCTCGCCAATGTCGCCAAATTACCGCCGGAGATCGACAATGAGATCCTCCCGGCTGGGAAGTACCGCATCGGCGATACTGTGAACAAAACATTACGTGCCGGGCTCAAAGAAGATCCGCGCCGTATCATTTTCGGTGAAGACATCGAAGAACCAAAAGGCGGGGTGTTTCGCCTCACGCAAAAACTTTCAACCGAATTTCCAAACCAGGTTTTTAATTCGCCGCTCGCTGAATCGACGATTCTCGGCGTGGGCTGTGGTCTCGCCGCTTACGGCAAACGCCCGGTGTTCGAGCTGCAATTTATCGATTTCATTTACCCGGGATTCAACCAGCTCGTCACCAACATCGCGAATTTGCGCTGGCGATCGTTTGGGAATTGGAAATGTCCTTTGGTGATTTATGCGCCGTACGGCGCTTATCTTCCTGGCGGGAGTTTGTGGCACAGTCAGGCCAATGAATCAGCGCTCGCGCACTATCCCGGCCTGAGCCTTGTCATTCCGAGCACACCGGAAGACGCGGCAGGCCTTCTCTGGACCGCAATGCACAGCGAAGACCCCGTGATCTTCCTAATTCCAAAACATTTGCTCTGGGCCGAGCACGAATCGCACGAACCTGTCCGCGCTGTGCCGTTTGGTCAGGCGCGCAAATGCAGCGAGGGCTCTGATGTGACGCTCGTCGCATGGGGAAACACGATCGAAAAATCTCTCGAAGCGCTCGCGAAGATCGACAGCGAAGCGAACGTCGAGGTAATCGATCTACGCTCGATCATGCCGTGGGACAAAGCGGCCATCGAAGAATCCGTGCGAAAAACCCGACGTCTTGTCGTCGTGCAAGAAGACACGGAAAATTGCAGCGTCGGGCAGATGATCATCTCGCATCTCACCGGCAACGCGGAACTCTGGAGCACGATGATCAGCCCGCCGATTCTCGTAAGCAAAGCCAATGTCATGATCGGTTACAATCCGATCTATGAATACGCCGCGCTGCCAGACGTCGAACGCATTATCGCCGCGATCAAGCGCTCGATTTCGACGACTCAGGAACGCTCGATTGTAGCCGCGGGCGCTGGTGTAGAGGCGGCTGTCTCCAGCCGCAAAGTCGAGCCTGCGTCTGAGGACAAGCGCCCCCACACGCCGAAGATCGACATGCCGAAACAACGCGCACAAAGCATCACCGTTCCAATCATGGGCGAGGGAATTCGCAACGCGAAGATTGTTTCGCTTTTGAAAGAACCCGGTGATCCGATCGCGCTCGACGATGATCTTTGCGAAGTCGAAACCGATAAGGCGGTTTATCCGATTCAGTCTTCCTTCGCCGGAGTAATGGGCGAATGGAAAACCAAAGTTGGCGATACCGTCGATATCGGCCAGGAACTCGGCACCATTTTGACCGGCGATGCCGAGGCTGTAGAGGCGGCCGCGCCGGCTGCGGATGTAGAGGCGTCTGTCCCCAGCCGCCAAGGGGGAAAGATTGCGCGTGAGGACACGCGCCGCTACACCGGAATCGAACCGGCCCTTTCGCCTACGATCACGCGTAAACTCAGTCACGTTATTCCTGCCAATTTGCAGATCGACGCGCGTTGGGACTCAATCCGACAGGCGCGCGATGCGGCGAAAAAGAAAAATGGAAAACACGCCCCCTCGCCTTCTGTGATGATCGCGTGGACGGTTGTGCGCGCGATGGAAAAACACGCGCCATTCCGACGTTTGATTCTCGAGGACGATCAGATTATCGAGAACGACGATTTTGATCTAGGCATTGCGGTCGCGCTGGAAGGCGATCGACTTGCGACCGCGGTGATAGCGCAAGCAAACAAGAAGAGCTGGCCGGAGTTCGTGAAATTTTACAATGAAACTGTGGATGCAACCCGCGGCGGCCGTGTCGATGCCATGAACGCACCGGTAGTGATCACGAGTCTTGGCGCGTTTGGTGTCAGAGCCGGCGCGCCGATTGTTGTCCCACCCTCAGTCGGAACATTGTTCGTCGGCTCAGCCCACCAGGAACTGTTCGCGAACGGCGACAAAAATGAACCCGCCGAAGTCATCACGCTCTCGCTCACTTTTGACCATCGCGTTGTCAACGGTGCCGGCGCGGCCAGTTTCGTCCACGAGATCAAGGAGCAAATCGAAGGCTTCAGGATTCCCGCTGGAGGGACGCGCGCCGTCGCGTCCTGATTACGTCGCGATTACATCCGGCGCTCGCTCGCGTTTCGTAGTTTTATTAGGGTCGATTTTTTATCTGGATCGACTTTTGACGAGCAGATCAACATCAACAGGAGCGAATTCTCATGGCACGAAAACTCGATGGGAAAAAAGTGGCCATCCTTGTGACGGATGGTTTTGAACAAGTGGAAATGACGAAGCCGCGCGAGGCGCTCGACGAAGCCGGAGCAGAAACGAAAATCGTTTCGCCGAAGCCGGGAAAAATCCAGGGCATGCATCATGCCGATAAAGGCGACAAATTCGATGTCGATCTAACACTGGACGAAGCGCGCCCTGAGGAATTTGATGCGCTTTTGATTCCCGGGGGCTTAATGAATCCGGACGCTCTGCGTTCGAATGATGATGCCCTGGAATTTACACGTCATTTCTTTCGCGAAGGCAAACCGGTAGCCGCCATTTGTCATGGGCCCTGGGTTCTGATCGACGCCGGCGTTGTGCGCGGCAGAACGCTCACTTCGTGGCCGGCAATTAAAAACGATGTCAAAAATGCCGGCGGAAAGTGGGTGAACGAGGAAGTCGTCGTGGACAATGGATTGGTGACGAGCCGCAAGCCGGATGATATCCCGGCGTTCAACAAAAAGATGATCGAGGAATTCTGTGAAGGCCGACATGAAACCATGGCCACGGCAGCTTCTGCTGTTCTCGAAACGTGATGGAGCATAGGCTTGCAGCCTGTGCGGCAAACAAGCATCCTGCCTCTTAATTTGCGATACTCGGAAACCGGTGTCACCGACCCCGGCTACAGAGGATTGTAGGGCGTCTGTGTAGATGCCGATGTAAGATTGGCGTTTCACAGAAACGCCCTACAATTATCTTTCGTCCCGTGCTTCCGAATGACGACGGCCAATAAAATCACAATCGTTCGGATTTTGATAATTCCGGTTTTCGTCACGATGGCTATCTATTATGGCCAAAGCATCCAGCGCGGTGCGCCGCTCGAATGGCAACGTTTTACCGCGATCGTGATTTTTCTCGTTGCGGCCGCGAGCGACGGACTCGATGGCTATGTCGCTCGCCGTTACAAACAGCGCAGCGCGCTCGGCGCGATTCTCGATCCGATTGCCGATAAAGGCTTGCTCCTGAGCGCCATCATTACCTTGAGCATCAGCAATTGGAGCGATATCGATCCTGAATACGGGAGATTTCCGGCATGGTTCCCCGTTCTTGTTATTACACGCGATGCCGTCATTCTTGTTGGCGCCGGCGTGTTACATTTGCTCAACGGCAAAGTGCACGTAAAACCAAGTTGGACCGGGAAAGTCGCCACTGTCTTGCAAATGGCGGCGATTGCATGGGTTATGTTGCAGCTACATTTTCTTCCCCTGCTCTACGTTGTCATCGCCGCCGGCCTGTTCACGTTTATCTCCGGAATTATTTACGTCATGGATGGGGTGCGACAGTTGCAGGCCGAAGGCCATGCGCACGCGACCAAACATTGAGTTTCGCGCTTTCCGTGATGAACGGTTCCAACAAATCGCCGAATGTCGCGATCGTGGGTCGGCCGAACGTCGGTAAATCGGCGTTATTTAATCGCCTGGTCGGGCGCAAGATCGCGATTGTGCACGATCAACCAGGCATAACGCGCGACCGCATCGCAGCGATTTGCACGCGCGGAGCACAATCATTCATGCTTTGGGACACGGGCGGCGTCGGCGGCGCAGGCGAATCGGAATTATCAAAGCAGGTCCGCCGCGCTGTAGAAGAAGCCATTCACGACAGCGACCTCCTGCTTTTTCTGGTCGATGCGAAGCAGGGCTTGTCGCCGCTTGATCAGGAACTCGCGCGTGTGCTGCGCAGATCACAGAAGCCGGTCGTCCTCGTCATCAACAAGATCGACACTGAGAAACACGAGAACCTCGCGATTGATTTCGCAGCGCTGGGCTTTTCCCACACCTTTTCAATCAGCGCCGCGCATGGTCGCGGTATTTCGGAATTGATAGAAACGATCGATCAATTCCTCCCCTCGCCTTCGCCAGTCAGCCAATCACCAGTCACTAGTCACCAGTCACTTTCCATTGCCATCATCGGCCGGCCAAACATCGGTAAATCTTCGTTGATCAACTCAATTGTGCACAGTGAGCGCGCGATTGTGAGCGAACTGCCCGGGACAACGCGCGATGCCATCGACATCTCTTATGAGCGCGACGGCCAGGAGTTTCTCTTTATCGATACTGCCGGAATCCGCAGACGCGGCAAACACTCAAGCTCGGTTGAAGTCTTCAGCGTGATGCGCGCGGAACGAAGCATTCGCCGCGCCGAACTCTGCGTGTTGATTGTCGATCTTACGATGGGTGTAACTGCGCAGGACAAACGGATCGCCGGCCTGATTCAAAAGGCGCGCAAAGCAGCACTGGTTGTTTTGAATAAATGGGATTTGATCAAGCCCAGGCGGAATGAAAAGAAGATGATGGCGCAACTCATCGATGAAACGCGGGCGCGCCTTTTCTTTCTCGACTACGCGCCAGTCCTAATTGCCTCTGCACTAACGGGGGAAAACATCGGCAAGTTATTTGCGCTCATCGAAAAAATTCGGCCCGCAGCGCGTGAGCGTATCGGCACGGGCGTTCTAAATCGATTGCTCCGCGCGGCTTTTGCTGCCAACCCGCCACCGATGGTTTCCGGTCGACGCCTTAAATTATTTTACGCCGCGCAGGCGAGCGGGAATCTCGAAGCCGCACTCGAATCTCCGGAATTTGTCCTCTTTGTAAACGAGCCACGCCTGTTGAGCGAAACTTACCGGCGGTATCTCGAAGCACGTATTCGCAAAGCTCAGCCATACCCCGGGCTACCGATCATTTTGATCTGTCGTCCACGTCAGGAAAAGCGGCGAAAGTAATTGTCGAATGGCGTTCGTCGCGCAGCAGTTTGATCGAACATTCTCCTCGTCGCGTCTGTCTCATCACACCGTATGAAATCGACGCAGGAGATTACACAGGAAGTACGGGAGCTGGGGCAATGGATCCCGGCATTGCGCCAGCAGGTTGGTCATGTGGTGGTTGGCCAGAAATATTTGGTCGATCGTCTTTTGCTCGGCCTGCTCGCCAACGGTCATCTTCTGCTCGAGGGCGTTCCCGGGCTGGCCAAAACGCTGACCGTAAAAACAATGGCTGCGTGTATTCAAACCGGCTTTCAACGTTTGCAATTCACGCCCGACCTTTTGCCCGCAGATTTGATCGGCACGCTCATTTACAATCCGCGCACCGGCGAATTTACGACGAAGCTCGGACCGCTTTTTTCGAACTTAATTCTGGCGGACGAAATCAATCGCGCGCCAGCAAAAGTGCAGAGCGCGTTACTCGAAGCGATGCAGGAACGGCAGGTCACTATCGGCGAAAAGACTTATCCGCTTTCCGATCCATTCCTAGTTTTGGCGACGCAAAACCCGCTCGAGCAGGAAGGAACCTATCAGTTGCCGGAAGCGCAGCTCGATCGGTTCATGCTGAAGTTGAATATCGGTTATCCGCAAAAATCAGAGGAGCGACAAATTCTCGATCTGATGGCGACATCGGCGCCCGATCTGCGAGTTGATCCAGTGATTGACCCAAAGCAGATCATCGCGGCACGCGACGTGGTGAACCAAATCTATATCGATGATCGCGTGAAAGATTATATTGTCGATGTTGTCTGGGCGACGCGCGAGCCCGCGTCCTACAATTTAAGTTTGGAAGGACTCATCCGTTATGGCGCTTCGCCGCGCGCGACCATTTATCTTGCGCTCGGAGCGCGCGCCCACGCGTTTCTGAACGGCCGCGGTTACGTCACGCCGCAGGATGTGAAAAGCATCGGCCCGGATGTGTTACGGCATCGCATCATCGTTAGCTACGAGGCGGAGGCGGAATCAGTGACGAGTGAAACCATTATTGAGCGGATCTTTGCCGGATTGCCTGTGCCGTGACGTTGTCGATGGAAGAAGAGAGACATACTCCCGCCGAGATCCTTAAGAAAATCCGAACGCTGGAAATAAAAACGCGAGGCCTCGTCGAGACCGCCTTCGCTGGCGATTACCACAGTGTTTTCAAAGGTCGCGGAATGAATTTTGAAGATGTGCGCGAATATCAGCCGGGCGACGAAATTCGCACGATTGATTGGAACGTAACGGCGCGGCTGGGCACCGCGTATGTAAAAAAATTTAC
>CATPAV010000011.1 GCA_955652245.1 uncultured Candidatus Udaeobacter sp.
GTGGCCTCGGCAACTTCTTCCAATGGAATGCCGCGTGCAGCGGCGATCGTTTCCGCCACGATGCGGGTGTGTGCGGGCTCGCAGCGTTTTCCGCGGAACGGAACGGGCGCGAGATAAGGGCAATCTGTTTCCACCATAAACTTCCAAAGCGGAATTTGTGCCGCAACATCTCGCACCGCTACGCCGTTCTTGAAAGTCACAATCCCGGTGAAGGAAACGAGATGGTCGAGATCGATAACTTCGTTCGCCTGTTCGAGCGAACCGCCAAAACAATGGAATACGCCGCGTAATTTTTCCGTGTAAGGCTTCAGGATTTCAAGCGCGTCGTCCCAGGCGTCGCGTTGATGAATAACGACATTCAAGCCCAGCTCAGCTGCGAGGTCGAGTTGCTGCTGAAACAGGCTGGCCTGCCGCGACTTGTAGGCGCCGTCTTGGATGTTCGCTTCGATTTCTTCTTCGGTTTCGCCCTGGAATGCGCGAGCGAAGACCTGCACGTTTTTTTCTTTTGCCGCCTCGACGCTTGGCAAATGATGATAATCGAGGCCGGTCTCGCCAATCCCGACGACGCGCCGGCTGTTGGCCAGTTCCCGTAACGGCGTGATCACGTCCTCCTCGGCTTCTGCATACGTCGGGTGAACGCCGATCACCGCGTAAATGTTCGAATGCTTCTCGGCAAGATCGATAGCGCGCCGGCTGCTCTCGACCGACGTACCGATTGTGATGATGCGCGTGACGCCGGCTTCGGTCGCGCGACGAAGCACATCGTCAAGATCGTTGGCGAAATCGGGATAATCAAGATGGGCGTGCGTTTCAATTAACATGATTTCGCTGTAGGGCGTTTCTGTGAAACGCCCATTCTGGCATCTGACACAGACGCCCTACAAAAATCGAACAAGATCACCATTCGATAATTGTGCTCGCCCAGGTGAGACCTCCTCCGAAGACTACCATCAGCACGTAATCGCCCGATTTGATCCGCCCGCTGCGGTTCGCTTCATCGAGCGCGATGGCCACTGCCGCGGCGGAAGTGTTCCCATAGCGGTCCACATTCACAAACATTTTGTCGCGCGAAATGCCGAGGCGATCGGCGATCGCATTAATAATGCGCACATTTGCCTGATGCGGAATGACGCAGGCAATGTCGTGGATCGACAAACCCGCTTGTTCGAGCGCTTTTTTTGCTGCGCTCAGCATTGCCGTCACTGCCTGCTTGTAAACTTCCTTACCGGTCATGTGAATGGTGACCAGGTTTAGATCGACATTTTCGCGCGTAATCGGACAACGCGAACCCCCACCAGGCATCAATAAAATATCAGTGTATCGACCGTCACTGCCAATATGTGTGCTGATCACGCCGTGAGCGCTCCCGCGATGGCGCAAAATGGCGGCACCGGCGCCATCGCCAAAAAGCACACAGGTATTACGGTCGGTCCAATTAGTAATCGATGTCAACTTCTCGGCCCCGATCACAAGAACCGTGTCGTGCGTATGCGACGTGATGAATTGCTGCGCAATTTCAATGCCAAAAAGAAACCCGGCACACGCGGCGGAAATATCGAGGCAAGCGGCGTTGGTTGCACCGATCTTTTTCTGAACGAAACAGGCCGTAGCAGGAAAGAGCATATCTGGAGTGGCCGTCGCAACGAGGATGAGATTAATTTCCGTGGGCGAAATCTTCGCTTGTTTGATCGCCTTTAGCGCTGCCTTCGCGGCCATGTCACTGGTGAATTCCTCTTTCCCAGCGATGCGTCGTTCCTTGATGCCGGTGCGGCTGGTGATCCATTCGTCGCTCGTATCCACCATGCGCGACAGATCCGCGTTGGTTAGAATTTTTTCCGGCACGTAGCTGCCGGTGCCAATGATTGATACCGTGCGCCGCGATTTAGCGGAGCGCGGGCTCGAGTGAGGTTGTCGTTTCATTGTAACGGCGAATCTCCTCGACAATATGCGGGTTCACCTGCTGTTCAATGGACTCCGCCGCCACCCGCAGCGCGTTTTTGACCGCCAGCGGCGTGCTGGCGCCGTGCGCGATGATGCAGATGCCGTTCACGCCAAGAAGCGGGCTGCCGCCGTACTCTTCGTAA
This sequence comes from uncultured Candidatus Udaeobacter sp., assembly GCA_955652245.1. Taxonomy (GTDB): domain Bacteria; phylum Verrucomicrobiota; class Verrucomicrobiia; order Chthoniobacterales; family UBA10450; genus Udaeobacter. The sequence goes on from CATPAV010000011.1 coordinate 2,085, forward strand.
TTCGTTTTGTCTTTGATCGTTAGAAATGCGTCCTTCGCCAGAAAAGCGCCGATCTTTCGCATCGGCGTGCGCATGAGCTCGTGTTTGAGCCACTGGAAAATCGCCACAGAGATCGATTCGCACGTTTTCAAAATCACGTTGCCGACAAAACCGTCGCACACTACGACCTCGACTGGATCTTCGAAAAGATGGCGGCCCTCAATGTTGCCGACAAAGTTGAGCGAGCTCTTCTTTAGCATTTTGAAGACTTCCTTGGTCATCTCATTGCCTTTTACGTCTTCCTCGCCGAGCGATACCAGACCGACCGTCGGATTTTTGTAGCCGAGTACATGGCGCGAATAAACCGTGCCCATAAATGCATATTGAAGAAGCTGTTCCGGGCGGGCATCGATGTTTGCGCCCGCATCGATCAAAACGAAAACATTGGTTTCTGTCGGAAGCACTGCTGCGATGCCGGGACGGTCGATGCCTGGTAATGTACGAAGCTTGATCATGCTCGCGGCGACGGCTGCACCGGTGTGACCCGCACTGACGATCGCATCTGCCTGGCCGCGTTTCACAAGATCGACGGCACGGCTCACGGACGAATCTTTCTTCCGGCGCACGGCAGACCAGGCGCTATCACTCATGTCTACCACCTGGGTGGAATGCACGACGCTGATCCGTGAATCGTTGCACTGGTGTTTCCTTAACTCGCTTTCGATTTTCGAAGAGTCGCCGACGAGAAAAAGCTTGGTGATATGGCTGTATTCTCGCAGCGCCATCACAGCGCCGCCCACGAGATTAGGCGGCCCAAAATCGCCGCCCATCGCATCCAGAGCGATCTTCATTGGTGAGAAACCTTGCGAATTTTAGCAGCGCAATGCAAAACGAAAAGTCTGGATTCTAGCCATCCCCCTGCCTGCCGCGCCGAAGCCTGGCGAAGGCGGGTGGGGCGATGTCGAGCTTAGAAGTTGGTTATGAGTTCGCTTCGCACAGCAAAGCGGCTACAGAAATCATTTCGCCTCGAGAGTCAGAACCTGACGTCCCCGGTAGTACCCACACGATGGACAGGCCGTGTGTGATGCGACAGTGCTGCCGCACTGCGGGCATTTGTTTAACTGCGGCGCATGCCAGCGGTTCGCCGCTTGGCGACTGCGTGATCGCATCTTTGAGGTTTTGCGTTTTGGAACAC
>CATPAV010000012.1 GCA_955652245.1 uncultured Candidatus Udaeobacter sp.
CCGCCCGCGCAGCGCCAACGGTCGGACATGCGTCGAGGGGTCTTGCTCCTGATGGTCGGGCTCGGTCTGGTGATCTTTTTCGGCGTGATTGCCGACTGGGACAGCGGTGTGTGGACGCTTGGGATGATTCCAGCCCTGATTGGTGCCGGTTACCTGCTGGTGTGGAAGTTGGAAGGAAAGAAGGACAATCCGCCGCCCGTACCATAATTTGCGGGCGTGGAGCTAACCGATGCAGATCTCGTTGCGCGAGTTCTTGTTGACGACGATCAGCACGCTTTCGGGGAGTTGGTTCGGCGGCATCAATCGAGTGTGCGCGGTATGCTGCGCCAACTCACCCGAACCGATGTCGCGCTTGCCGACGATCTCGCGCAGGAGACTTTTCTGCGAGCTTACAAAAACATCCGCAGCTTTCGTGGAGAAGCCCGTTTTTCCACGTGGCTTTATCGGATCGCATATAATTGCTTTCGAGAGGACGCGCGGCGGCGCAAAGAATTTGTCGGGATCGACGAAGAACAACTTCAAGCCGAGCAGGATCCTCAGGCTGTCGATTCCGCTTTAAGGCATGATCTTATGCACGCACTCAGTTTGCTTCCGCTGCATGAACGCTCGGCGGTTTTACTTTGCTGCCAGAACGGTTTATCGCATGATGAAGCTGCGCGCGTCCTCGACATTCCGCTTGGCACGGTGAAAACGAATGTTTTGCGCGGGCGGGAGAAATTAAAACGCACGCTGGCTGAATGGGGACCTAATTAAAATGGATGAAATAAGCGAGGAAGATAAGTTGGATCGACAATTGCGAGAGGCAGCTCCATACCTCGACGACAACGGATTTACAGCGCGTGTATTGCACCAATTGCCTGCACCGCGTTGCACGCGCCGGTCGTTTCGCGGCGCGATCCTCTTGGGAGCCGCCTTGCTCGCGAGTGCGCTGGCTTACGTTGCTTCGGATGGAGGGCGTTTTCTTATCGTTGCGATGGCACGACTCGCGGCGCTGCCGACGTTGTGGTTTTTTGTGGTCGTATTTGGTAGTGGAATTCTGGTTATGACTGCTGGAGCTGTTGCTGCCATCGCGAAGGCAAGCGAATTACAGTCCTAACTCGGCTACATCATCTTGCGGCGCACAGTTCGCGTGCCCGCCGGACATCGAGCTCGATTTGTTGCGCCAGCGACTCCAGGCTCTCGAACTTTCGTTCCGGTCTCAGATGGCGCACGAATCGCACCTCGACGTCTTCGCCGTAAATGTCGCGACTAAAGTCGAGCAGATAAATTTCCAGCACGCGTTCGGATTTTCCACTGCTAACCGTCGGGCGATAACCGAGATTGATGACACCGTAATATAAAACACCATTGACCCATGCTTCGGCAAAATAGACGCCGTTCGGCGGGAACTGTTCGCTGTGCGCGCTAAGGTTCGCAGTCGGAAATCCGATTTTTTTCCCGAGATTGTCGCCCCGAGTAACCGTACCGAGAATGGTGTACTCCCGGCCAAGCATATCCGCCGCTTTCGCGAAATCGCCCTTCTCTACAGCCTGCCGGATGGCAGTGCTGCTGACTACTTCCCCATTTACCGTCACCGGCGGAACTCCAACGACGCTGAAATCAAATTGCGCGCCAAGTCTTTTTAGGAGATCGAGATTCCCGCGCCGATCTTTTCCAAACGACCATTCGTGGCCGACACAGATTTCGCGCAGCGGTCTTGAATGCGTGACGAGTTCCTCGACAAATTCCTCTGGCGAAGTGGCAGCGAACTTCCTGTCGAAGTTGATCACGAGAAGATGTTCGACGCCCAGGTCGCGAATCAAAGCGATTTTGTGTCGCGTGGCAGTGAGTAAATGGGGCGCGTGCTGCGGGCGCAGCACTTTTAGCGGGTGCGGATCAAAAGTCATTACGACCGGCGTCCCCTCTGCCGCACGGGTATGACTCGTGGCGGCGGAAATCACGGCTTGGTGACCAAGATGGACGCCATCAAAAACTCCGATTGCGAGAAAGAGAGGGCCATGCAATTGCGCCAGCTCGGAAATGGAGTGCAGCGTTTTCACCAATGGAATGACGAATGACCAATGACGAATGACGAATTAATCACGAAGCACGAAATACCGAAATCCAATACCCGCGGAGTTATTTGGGCTTCGTTATTCGGATTTCCTTCGTCCTTCGTCATTCGAGCTTCGTCATTTTCCCTCACGCCCCGCGCATACGCGAAACTTCCGGCAGGCTCAGGATGCGGTTCAAAATGTCCTCGCGCGAAGCGTTCCTGATCTGCCAGACGCTAATCGCTTGATCGACATCGAAACGTCCGGACTTCAAGCGCCGGAGCGATTTTAGATGCGCACCGCAACCGAGCTCATCGCCGATGTCGTGAACGTACGTGCGCACATAAAATCCCTTGCTGCAAACAACGCTAAAATCGATTTCCGGGAGCGCGATCCGATTGATAGCGTAACGATACACGTGGACGAGCCGCGGCTCGCGCTTAACCACTTGGCCTTGCCGCGCCAGTTTATAAAGAGGGACACCTCCGTGCTTTTTCGCTGAAACCATCGGCGGCAGTTGATAGAAATCACCCCGAAATTTTTCAAACGCCGCGCGGATCTCGCTTTCATCGAGCGGCGGCACTTCGCGCTGGTTGACGATTTCACCTTGTCGATCTTGCGTGCTCGTCGTGATGCCAAGGGTGAGCGTGCCGGCATATTCCTTGTCTTCGCTCATGAGTAAATCCTGGACTTTTGTTCCGCGCCCGATTGTCAAAAGGAGCAAGCCGGTTGCGATCGGGTCGAGGGTCCCACAATGGCCTACTTTCTTTATTTCGAGCTTTCGCCGCACGAGCGCCACGACATCATGCGATGTCATGGCTTCCGCTTTGTCCACGAGCAGGACGCCGTCAAGAATGGGACTTAACGACGTCACAAACTTCCTCCAGAACTTTCTGTTCGACTTCGGCGAGTGTTCCGCGCACACGCGCTCCCGCTGCGAGAGTATGTCCGCCGCCACCAAACTTCTGACAGATGACACAGACATCAATGACATCAGTTTTCGAACGCATACTGACGCGCACCTTGCCATCGGACAGTTCTTCGAAAAACACGGCGACGATAACGCCATGAATCGCACGGAGGTGATCGATTAAACCTTCATTGTCTTCTGGTAGAACCTGCAGCGCTGCCGCCGTTTTCAAGCTCAGGCTAAAACTTGCCACGCTATCCTCGGACGCGAAACGCATCGTGCGGAGCAGTTCTCGCAGCAGTTCTATCCGGCGTCGTGGATAATTTTCGTAAAGTTGTTGGTTCAAGCGACCAACGTCGATGCCGGTGCAGACCAGCTGCGCTGCGATTTCGAACGTGCGCGCGCTGGTTTTTGGATATTGAAATGATCCGGTATCGGTCGAGATCGCAGCGAAAAGGTTTTCGGCAATCTCGCGATTGAATGGGAAGCCCTGATTTTTGATCAGGTCGAAAATAATCTGTCCTGTGGCCGGCGCGGTTGGATCGACATAAACAAGATCGCCGTAACCTGGGTTGCTCAAGTGGTGGTCGATGTTGATCCACATTTTGGTTGAGCGAACAGCTGCAAATGCCGTTCCGAGCCGATTTTGAATTGCTGTGTCGAGCGCAATCGCAACATCGACATCTTCCGGAGCGGCAGGTGGTTTGCTGAGCAACTCCGCACGCGGCAGGAATGAATATTTCTCAAGCATGCCGTCCTCATTCCAGACGCGAACCTCCTTGCCGAGCTGCTGAAGCGAAAGTGCCAGCGCGATCTGACAGCCCAGCGCGTCGCCATCGGGGCGAACGTGGCTCATAATCGCGAACCGGTTATGCTCCCGTA
>CATPAV010000013.1 GCA_955652245.1 uncultured Candidatus Udaeobacter sp.
TCGATGCGTTATAGTCGCCGAAAATTCTGCGCGTGCTCAAAGCATACGGTGGATCGACGTAAACAAAGTCGCCCAGTTTGGTTTGGTCGAGCGTCAATTCATAGTCTCCGTGAAGGAGTCGCTGTTCTTACGATGTCGATCTTACTGACGGGCTCGGCCTACGCCGCCAATCCATTTCTTGACGCCAAAGATGGCAAGCCAGTCTCCGCCGAATTTCGCGGCGCGGAATGGGGAAACAACATTTCGCAGAAGGAAATCACGCTCAGCGGGCGCGTTGTCACGACGCGCATCGCGAAAATGGCATGGGGCGCGATCTTCAAAATCGAATTCACTAACCTCAAGTCACACGCACCGCAGCCGCGCAAGATCGAGCCGGAATATTTTATCGTTACCGGTGACCGCATAGTCTTGCTCAACGAAGAAAATAATGAGGCCGCGGGTAAGAAAATTTCAGCGATGGAGAAATCGCCGGAGTTCGAGCGCGGCAACATTTACGGAATCACCAGCGGCAAATTCAATTATGAAGACGGCCCGTGGACGACAACGATCGAACTAAAAGGCGACCAATGCATTTATCTGGCCAGCCACAACTCCGGTCATTTCAAAAAGGTCGTCTGGAAAAAAGGCGTCTGCCTGGTCGAATATTCGATGGGCCAGGGCGCGGGGGCCGACGGGTTTCGCATCAAGCGCGCGGAATCAAAAACCCCGTAGGGTGACGAGGAGCAACCGCTAAGTAGCGGCCCAAAGGGGTGTCAACGTTTCTTCCCGCGCTTAACTCTAGTCGGCTTGCTTGTGTGATTTCTGGGCAGTCGATCTTCTCGGTAATGTCGGGCCGCCGCGGCGATGATTGATCCGGTGCAAGCGTACGCAGCGAGAAAACGAGCACGCCATGAGAGGGCGTAACGCACACGCTCGCGCGTAACCCTCTCTTCGCTCTGCTTACCATCATCTCGGCTGCCGCAGCCCGCATCGCAATTCGGGGCATCGCCGCTAATAAGCTTAACCCAAAAGAATGCTTTGCGACCTCGGTCAGGAGCTTGGGCAGTTTCGGACCCGCCTGAAAGACGCCTTCCATTTTGCAGTGTTTTTCCGGTTTGAAAATTGCTTTGCTGCCATCAGTCAGTCGTATCACCCTACTCGAAATCCGCCGTCCACGATTTCCCTTCGGGAAGTACGACCAGCGCACGCTGGAGTACATGTTCGCGCCTGTGTTGCAGTGATAGATCGCATACTCCCAGGGATGCCCAGTGTGGGGGAACTCTTTCAGGTGCTCGACCAAGTAGAAATCAAGTTCCTTTCTTGCGGCGCCGATCATCCGTTCACGAGAAGGATCGTCGGGACTCATTACCCACAACACGGGAAAGACATGATTCGTCGGTTTGCCGATCAGAGAGATCGGAAGCCATTGTTCATAAGCGCCCTTCGCCGCATCCCCATAGCGGAGTTCGATGTGCTCTCCCTGAACATCCACTATTCCCTCTCGCCAGCTCCAGTTTGTCAGACCGTTAGCTTCACCTCCCGACTCGGCCGATGATGTCGCTCGTGTTGCAGCGCGCCGCATGCGTGTGGCGACGGCTTTGCGCGCGACGGCTCGCCGGATTCGCGTCTTAGCAGCCTTCTTGCCGGCTGCGCGACGCCTGCGAGTAGCGGCTGCCTTCCTTCCAGCCTCTTTGAGTCGCCGGGTTCTCGCTGCTTTCTGATTCGACGTTAGCGCCATGGTGACTATCTCCTATCCAGTCGCCGGTTAACCAACAGGCGGTGTAGGAGCTCGGAAAAACTGCTCCCAAGTATCGCCAAAAAGGCTTTGTCCGATGCCACCAAATAGCACGGCGCGCTGGCGCGTATTGTCGTAGGCAAGGGCGGCAAACGCTCGAGCAGCCGGACCTATATCTTGACGCTGCGTCCAATGTTTTCCGTCCCACTCCCAGGTGTTCTTAAAGAAAGCGGTATCATTCTTGCCGCCGAACAGGAGCATGGTTTTTCCGTCGTAGACCAGGCCGCAGCCCATCCGTGGTTCTGGTCCTGTGTCAGCTACGCGCGTCCAGACGGAACCGTCATACTCCCAGGTATCGTTAAAAAATTGCACCTTCACCTGTTGCTGCGTTTGCGTCTCCCAGTAACCGTTGCTAAACCAGGAGCCCGGCACCCAGACCGAGACCTGTACCTGAACGGTTGATTTGCTCATTCCGTCCACTAGCACGACGCGGTCGCGCAGGTTGTCGTAATCCATGCCGTGACCGGTACGCGCCGGCGGGCCGGTATCCGCCTCTTGAGTCCAATTTGCGCCATCCCACGCCCAGGTATCGCCAAAAAAACTTTGCCCGTCATCACCGCCAAACAGAATCACGCGACCACGAAGGCTATCGTAAGCCATTGCATGACCGCCACGGGCGGGTGGACCGGTGTCTGCGACTTGAGTCCAGTCCTCGCCGTCCCATTCCCAAGTATCGTTAAGGTTTAGATTTCCCGCCGATCCCCCGAAGATGACGGCGCGCTGGCGCTTGCTGTCATAGGCTATGGCATGGCGCGATCGCGGTGCGGGACCAATATCTTCATACTGTGTCCAATTTTCTCCATCCCATTCCCAGGTATCATTGAACAGGGTCGCGGTGCTGCCCCCCGTCCCTCCGAATAGGACGACGCGATTTCGAGCGGCGTCAAATACCATCGCGACATCCGAACGTGCTGACGGTCCGACATCCTGTTTCTGCGTCCACAAAAGTTGCGCCACAGAACCCAGCCTAAGCTTTCCGACTTCCCAGCCCAATCTATTTTTCGTAATCCGCAGCTACAAACGACCACACGAGCCAGAAGCATATCCAACACGTCACAGTTTTCGATCCGTCTCGTTAAACGGAATGATGTGTTCGACGTTGCCGCTCAAGTCTAAAATGCGAATCTCACCGGAGCGAAAGCTTGCGCGGTTGTGCGCATAATTGATTGCCTGATCTTTCTTCAAAAAAACTGACTCAACGCCCCGTGCCTCGAAAACTTTCCAGCCCCAACGGTGCGGTTTGATCTCAATCACTGTCATCGCGAGTCACTCTTTCAAGTTCGAAAAACGCAGTCAGTTTTTCGCCGGCACGAACGATGAATCGCTTTGCATTGTCTCGGTGCGCGTCTGCTGTGAAAAGCACGCGCTTAGCCGAATCAATCTGAGATGAACAGCCTCACGTCCAACCAAGCTAGCGAGGTGATCGGCAACATTGCTGGGCATCTCGAACACATCGTTACAGATACGTCGTGATTTTTCTTGCATATTTCGCGCCGGCCGGTAACGATCTGTGAACACCGGCAGCGAGGGATAATCCATCCCGTTTCGCACTGGGACGGGCCGACGGTGAGCCGGCAAAACAGCAACTACCAAACAGAAAGCACCTGAAATGACTACTGCAAAGAAATTACAAATCGTCGCGCTCGCTGCGCTTTCGCTCGGCTTCGCAAGCGTGTGCTCCGCACAGAGCGATGCGCCTTATACCGAAGGCCCGGTCTGGAACATCACGATGGTCAAAGCCAAGCCCGGCATGGGCGATGAATACCTCAAAGGCCTCGCCAAGACCTTCAAAGGCGCATTGGACGAAGCCAAAAAGCAGAATCTAATCCTCGATTACAAGATCCTGCTCGGCGACGCCGCCACACCGCAGGACTTCGACATCCTGTTGATGGTGGAATCGAAAAACATGGCCGCGCTCGACAACGCGCGCGAAAAGTTCGATCCGATCGCCAGAAAAATCGTGGGCACAACCGATCAACAGCAGGCGATGGCAGTGAAACGCCTCGATATTCGCGAGATCATGGGCAGCAAGCTCATGCGCGAAATTACGCTTAAGTAATTTCAGAAATAGAGTTGAAATCGGAAATTCCCGCTAAGGAGAAGTATCATGTTCGCTGTCATTCGTCATTACCACTTTAATCCGAAGGACAGTGCAGAGATCGACCGCCGGATACGCGAGGACTTCGTGCCCATCGTCAAGAAGGCGAAGGGGTTTGTGCGCTACTATTGGCTCGATACTGGTAAGGGCGAGGGCGCGTCCGTCGGCGTCTTTAAGGACAAAGCCGGTGCTGATGAGTCGGTGCACCTAGCTGCGGACTACGTACAAAAGCATCTGTCTAAACTTATCACTCAGAAACCCGAGATTATCGAAGGGCCGATCAAAGCTCACGATTGAGCGCGCAGAATCAAAAGCAAAGATTCGTTTGGACACGCGTTAAGTGATTTTCACATCAGGATCTAACCAGACAATGCAGCCAACCGGCTGGCCGGCGTACTTCCTCGCTTAAGATGATGAGAACACTTCTATTACAATTTATGCTTGCTCTCGCCAGCGGTGGCTGAGCTCCTTCGCGTTAGGCGCGATCGAAGTTGTGGCTCAATCTTCCCAGGGCCAAAGCGCCGAGCATTAATCCGAGATCGCGCAATGCGACGTCAAAATAACCGGGAATCGCGAGAAGGTTAAGAATGATGACCAGCAGCCAGGCCGCCACGACATAAGCAAAGATGCGCGGCTTAAAGAATACGCCAATGCCGGCCACGACCTCGATCACGCCCACCACCAACATCAATTGATGGCCGTGACCGCCGGTGAGATTGTTCACGATCGGCGGCAGGTATTGGTCCCAATTTACGAGCAGGTGAAAAAATTTATCCAGCCCTGCCAGGATCGGCGCGACGGTGAAGCCGAATCGCAGA
>CATPAV010000014.1 GCA_955652245.1 uncultured Candidatus Udaeobacter sp.
CATTAAGAATTTCAGTGACTTGGCTACTTTTGCGTGTCCGGAGGAAAGCGGGGACAGTCATGGCGACGAGAAGTGCAATCGCCGCGACGGCGATCAGAATCTCAACCAGCATGAAAGCGGCGCGCGTAAACTTTGCTAACGCGACACTCATTACTATTCCAGACAGCCGATCGGGCGTCAGGGTTACCGAAAAGATCGACAAGTTGCGCGCGAACTCGTTTCCAACCTGAGCGAATCCTGATTGCGCAAAGCGATTGACGGTTCTTGATTTATGACCAGCGCGATGTTTGGAGCCAAGACACGAAAAATCGAGCGACTCGATTTCATTCTGGCAGGAGCGCAAAAGTCGGGGACAACGGCGTTGCATTATTTCCTCGCGGCACATCCGAAGATCACGATGGGCGACCAGCAGGAAATGCATTTCTTCGATGACGACGCGATGTTCGCCGACTCGGTTGATTACGAACAGTTACACAAACATTATCCGCGGCTTGCTCCATCAATCATCGCCGGTGACTGCACGCCAAGTTACGTTTATTACGAACCAGCGGCCGAACGGATTTGGCAATACAATCCGAAAATCAAATTGCTCGTTCTCTTGCGCAATCCGGTCGAGCGCGCATTTGCGCATTGGAACATGCAAAGATTTAAGGGTCGCGAGCCGTTGGATTTCTTCGATGCTCTGAGAGAAGAAAAGACGCGTATCGCCGGCGCGCCGCCAGCCGAAGCGGGGCGTTTTGCTTATGTCGATCGAGGATTCTATGCCCGGCAAATCCAGCGCCTCTTCAAATTCTTCCCGCGTGAGCAAATGAAGGTCGTGAAGTTTGAAGAGTTCAAGGACAAACAGCGCGAAACGCTCGTTTCCATCTTTTCGTTTCTTGGTCTCGGGCCGGTGCGTTCAGTGCCTAGCAAAGATAGAAATGTTGTGCCGTACGAGCGCGTCATGAATTGGGAGGAGAGGGTTTTCCTCTACAACCTATTCGCGGACGACATCGCGAAGCTCGAGCAAATGCTCGATTGGAATTGTTCGGACTGGAAGCTGTAGCTTGTAGCAAGTGCCGAAACCGAAAACTAGGCGTTTGGCACAAACGCCTCTACAACGATTTGTCGATCTTGCGTCTTGTTTGTTTGAATCGTGGACGTTGATTCGGATCTGCCGCGAGCAACGCCTTTGAACGAAAGATGCGCGCGCCTTCGGACAGAAAATAGGCACGCAGCTTCTTTGTAAAAAATGAAGAGCCCTCGGGACGCGGATTAAAATCCAACAACAAGCGACCTGCAGGTTTCAGAAAACGCGTTCGGATGTCGTCGATGAAAAATCTCCAATCCGCGGACGCCCATTCATCCCACTCTCCGCTTGGGGCGCGTGCTACTCGATGAAAACAAACCCGATGCCCGGTAATGAGATCGAATTTTTCTCCGAGGTCGGGCAGCGGAACTTGCGGATGAATCCGCGAGACCACGCGGTGGACATTGAGCAATTCGGTAGTGCCTCGGAAGAGCGGCTCCTCGTCGGTATCGAGGCCGAGCCCTTCATGACCGAAGAACCGGCAGACGTAGAGGAAATATCCGGCGCCGCATCCAAGATCGAGAATGCGGAGGGGCGGAGTTCGGTCGAGCCAAAGATCTTGGGCGCGCTCGACGTTGATGCCGATCCACCGGGCAGCGTTCTCATAAGCATTGATCCTTCGCGCATTGGGCCGGTAGGGATACTGCTCGCGCAGTCTGGTTAATTCTAAGCGATCGAGCGTCGCCAAGATCCGTCGAGAACTCACAGGATGAGTCCACCGGCGGACGTGTTCCCACAAGCTTTCGACCGCGTCGAAGGACAACAGCTTTTGGAACTTTCGCGAAACTCGCATCCAGAAACGATGCAGCTAACTGCAGGACAGGCAAGTAGGGTTCGGCTCAGAGACGGATGTCAACGCGGATCAGACCAGTCGAACCTTCAAGCGTCATGAAGTCGCTGGCCCAGCCGTCGCCCGAATAAAAATATTGTTCGTAACGCCAGAGCATTTCCAATCTCGCGCCGTTTTGTTTGTGCCAACGAACTTGATAGTATAAATGCCGTTTCCACGACGGCGAATGGCCGCTCATGAAATTAAGGTCGAACGGCGTCGGCCAACTAAGAACGCTGCGGCGAAATGCGATCGAAGCATCGTCGCTCGCCGTGGGTACGGTAGCTAGATTTTCCGCTTCTGATCGCGGTGGACCGAAAGCGAAAACTTTTCCGCCGGCCGACAGAGCAAGCTGACCATCTTTTGTTGAGCCGATGTTGGGAGTTGAACACGTCGGGTCTGCGGCATTTAGACTTAGAGCAAGATCGTTGATGTGGAGAATGCCGCCGGTTCCGCTGCCTTCATAGATGATTGAATTAATCCGCGCTGAAGCTGTTTCAACGGTCCCGAATCGATCGATGAACAATGAGATCTGTCGCCCACCGAAAATCCATATCACTGAGCCCGCGATGACGCATACGACGAGTATCACAAGCGTGATCAGAATCCTTCGCATAACGAAAATATTTATTTGGAACAACCGTGAGGCATTTAGGAGTCTGTTGTAGCCCCGGTTTTATGCGCGGTCGAGCACACTCGCGCAATCTGTCGTTCTCTCCCAGCTGTTTGTTGCTCGCGCCGCGTTAAATCCTGGCTATAGCCCAATGTAATGAGTGACTCGACCGAGCACGTCGACAAACCAGAACCTCGCTGGCAGGCGCTGCTCGCGTTAGTGGCCATTGGGGGAATTTATCTGGCGTTGCCGCCGTGGTTCACTGTCGGTCCCACATGGCTGCTGCCAGTTTTGATTGTCGTACTATTAATTCCAACTGTCGTGTCCCATCGGATGGGACGGCACTCCTTGAACCACGCGCTCGGGATCGTGATTAACGCAATCATCACACTGGCGTTAATTGGGTCGGTTACCTTGCTGGTTGGGGCGATACCGGTTCACAAAGAAGCGCCTCTTTACCTTTTGCTCTCGGGCGCGGAACTGTGGCTCACTAACGTTCTGGTGTTTGCGCTCTGGTACTGGCGACTCGATGGCGGCGGACCAACGGTGCGCGATCAACGCCGCGAATTCGGCAGCAGCAGTTTCGTATTCCCGCAAATGCAGATCGAAAAAATCGAGCGCGGACGATTCAGAGTGGAAAGGTGGCGGCCCGGGTTTGTCGATTACCTCTTCATCGCGTTTACGACCAGCTCCACTTTTGGCCCTACTGATGCGCCGATCCTGGCGCGCTGGGCGAAAGTTCTCACCATGTGCCAGATTTTCCTTTCACTGAGCATTGTTGTTTTGCTCATCTCGCGCGCTGTCGGCATCCTGTAATCTTCGCGCGCTCTCAGCGCTTTGCGCAAAAACGACGGCGCAGATCACGCCGTATGAATGAGGTTGTGCCGCGCTATCTGCCTATGAGAATGAGAATTCCGGCCGCGAGTGCCAAAATCCCCGTCACTATCACGGGAATAGCGATTGTGTGGATGAGCGCACTGATTCCGATGAGGATCAGGTAGATTGCCAGCAGGAGCATTCCGAGATTTTTGGTGATGTTCATATGTCTTTCTTGAGGCAAACCACTTGCACTTGCACGCTCAAAAAAGATGACTAAGTCGCGGCGATGACGCGAGCCGCTGTCGCACCGCTTCGTGACGGTACGAGAATTGCATCGCGCATTCCGTGCAAAAACTTTTTGTCTGCTGGAGCAATAGTCGCGAGCGCGCCTCGCAGCTTTACGCGATCTTGTTCGACAAAATAATACGGGCAAAGGCGAACACGGCCTTTCATTGTTTTTAGCTCGTGCGAATTTGTGTCCGAATACTGGTGCTCAAACAACCGGCCTTTGTGAAAGCGCTGCATAATCGTCGGCGACGATTCGAAGCTCGAGAGTGCGTCGTCGATCCTGCGTTCCCATTCGGCGTGGGGAAGATCGGCACCGAGCGCGATGCCGCGACTCCCCCAACCGAGTGGCGAAAACCCGCTTACCTTTAAAAGTAGATCTCGATCTTTCTGGCTGAACTTGGCCGCTTCGCGCCAGTCATGGATTTCCAGTCGTGGGATTACCGCGTGTTGCGGCAACGGCGTCGGATCGAGCAGCCAGGAGTACGGGATCACTTCTTGTAGTTTGATGAAGTATTTGTCGCCCAGTTCGCGTCGCCAAAACTCTCGAAGCGGCTGCATCCAAAAAAGCGCAAACCACATCTTTTCCTCGAGGTATGGTTTGATGGACGGCGTGATGGTGATGCGCCCTTCAGCGCTCGCGCGCAACGCGCTTTGGATTTTTGGAATATTTGGCAGATCAAACAGTTCGAAGAACCGATAGACAGCGCGCCCATTTTGCGGCTCGTAATTTTCGGCAGGCACGACGCGCCACTCGAATTCACGATGTCGATCCTTCAAGCGTGCCGCGATCCATTCCATCTCCGGCCGATAGGTTGCCGCTTCCTGTGAAATGATGATATCGCCGCCCTCGGGCAGCACGCTCCGAAATCCATCGAGCATTCCATCTGGGCCACCGATGATTCCGTTATCGAAGGCCGAATACGTTTGGTTCAGCCAAGCAGTTAGCCCGATCCCACCGGGAACCGAATCGACTTCCGCGATGACGTAGCCATTCTCGGTGAGAATGAGATCCGGCCGAATGACTCGCGGCAGATCATCGCGAATTTCTTTGCGACGCGAGAACTCGATCAGTTCTTTTGGTTTGCCCGCATCGAGATAACGCGCGATCCATTCCGGCTGTTTCCCCTTTACGCTAAGTTGATAGAGCTGATTACAGGCGCGCTGAAAAACAAAAATCCGATGTCCAAGCTGTTCGAGCTCGCCGACGAATTTCTTGCCGATTGGAAATGGGTCAGACGAAAGCAACCAATCCTTTTCCGCAAAGAAGCCCTTCTTCGGAAAGGCGTTGCGAATGGCGTCTAATCTGCTCTCGGCGACGGCAACCATATCGATCTTGGTAACGTCCAATGTGCAACCCGCCTTCGCAAGACTACGGCGAGGCATGCATCCAATGTCCAATACTCAAATATTGCAGGGCATCTCTGCGAGACGCCATTTCCGCGGAAGGCCTCTGACACAGACGCCCTTCAATCATCTCCCAGCAGCCATCCGTTTCAGGGCAAGCTTAACGAGTTCTTCCGCCGGTTTTGCTTCGCTCTTTTCCTGCAATTCCCGTACCGCTTTATGCGCGTCGATTTGTTTGTAGCCGAGTGCTATCAACGCGAGCACTGCTTCGTTCGCCTGTTCCTGCTCCGGTGTGGGTGCGTGCATGGAACTGGCCGCTTCCCAGGCTGCCGCCACGCCCAGCTTGTCTTTCAACTCGAGAACAATTCGTTCGGCCGTCTTTTTTCCGAGACCGCTGATTTTCGAAAGCGACGCGACATCGGAGTTTACTACCGCCGCTTTGAAACTGTTAACGCTCATTCCGCTGAGAACAGCGAGGGCCAGTTTTGGACCGATGCCACTCACGTTATTGACCAGCAATCGAAAAAGATCGCGCTCAGCCGCGGTCATGAATCCATAAAGGATTTGTGCATCTTCCCGCACGTGCAGATGAGTGAGAATGCGAATATCCTGGCCAGCTGCCGGCAATTTGTCGTAGCTCGAAAGCGGAATAAAAACTTCGTAGCCAACTCCGCCAACATCGACAATCGCCTGCGTGGGCAACGCGCTGACCAATTTGCCGTCGAGAAATGTGATCATGTGGCTTGTTGAATCGTTAAAGCGTTGAAACGTTAAACCGATACAACCATTTAACAATTTAAGGCGTCATCAATCCGGCTTCAGCACGAGCGTAAGTTCAACGTGCTCGCCTTTCGCGATGTTAAAACCGCGCGTTGAAAACATTCTCCAGTTCTCAGGATGGTTCGGGAAGAGTTTGGTGGCCAGTGAAGTTGGCGCAATGACAAAACGGGGCCCTGTTTGCGCCATGAAATCCGCGGCGCGCCTGGTGTTCAGGGGCGTAAGAAAGCCGTTCACCCGGCGGCGAAAATACCAGACCAGGCTCGGCTCAGTGAAACTGACCGCGCCAAACTCCATGGTTGGTCGCAGGTCATCTCGCGACTCTCGAAAAAGTTCGTATGCCGGAAAGAATCGTGCGACCAGCGACGGAACGACAAGAGCGAGCGCAAGATAGGTCAAAGCCGATGCAGCCGCGCAATTCCTGAAGAAGCGCATCGAATTTTCTGTGGCCAATCTTTGTGCAAGCAAAAGTGCGAGCAGGGGAAACGCCGGCAGCGTGTAATGCGGCAATTTGGTTTTGATCAAACTGAAAATGATAAAAATGACTGCGACGCCCGCGATCAGGTAATGGTCGATGTTGTCCTGGTTTAGCCACAATTTTCTGGTCAGCCAGGGAAGTTTGATCGACCACGGAAAGAAGCTGATAAAAATCGTTACGAAATAAAAGGGCAACAACAGGAGATACATCCCGAACGAATTCGCGCCGTGGCCTTCCATCGCGCCGAGTGAACGGTCGATAACATGTCGTCCGATTCCCACGACAAAGAATTGTCCGTGGCTTCGAACCAGCGCCGGAATTCCCCACAGCGCAACGATTGCGAGAGTAAGCAAAACGCCGCGCGCAAATTTGAATCGCCGCGCGAGTTGCGTCTCGCAAACGAGAAACATTGTCGATCCAACCGTTAGCAGCGGAATCCATCCGACCGGTCCCTTGGTCAGGAATCCGAACGCAAGCGAGACATAGAAGACCCACCACCATCGTGTTTGTTGATAGGGCGTGACCGCCGGGCGCGCCGACGCAAGTGGTCGATGACCTAACGGTTCTTGCAGCAGTTCGTAACCGCTCCAATGCGCAGTCGTCATGAATAAGACCAGCCACATATCTGCGACGGCGGCTTTCGCGTGCAGAAATGTTTGTAACGACAGTGTGAAAATAATCGCCGCCCACCAGCCGACCCGATCCCCGCCAATGTGCGCCTGCGACGCCGAAAGTTGCCGCGGCGGCCGAAGGCGCGAACCCCAGCCGAAGATCGACAATGCTATGAGCGCAGCTGCGATGGCTGACGGAAAACGCGCCGCGAAATCGTTCTCGCCAAAAATCTTATAGCTGGCGGTCTGTATCCAGTAGGTGAGGGGAGGCTTGTCGATGCGGAACTGATTGTTGAAGTTCGGAACGATGTAGTCGCAGCGCTCGATCATTTCGCGCGATGCTTCGGCAAAACGCGGCTCGTCGCGATCGATCAGTGGC
>CATPAV010000015.1 GCA_955652245.1 uncultured Candidatus Udaeobacter sp.
AGATGGCCAAGCTTCATCATGTAGATGTAGCCAACCACAACTTCCTGATCGAAAGCGTCGCCGGTGCGTCCATCAAAAAGTCGCGCTTTACCGGTTTCCTGCACCCAGGAGAAACCGTCCTTCTTCTTCGCGTCGTGCAGATATTCGCGAATCTTCTTCTCCGCGATTCCGTCGAACACCGGAGTTGCGACTTTGAATCCAAGCGCCTTCGCAGCAACTCCAAGATGGGTTTCCAAAACTTGGCCGACATTCATGCGGCTCGGGACACCGAGCGGATTCAGCACGATCTCCACCGGTGTTCCATCCGCCAGGAACGGCATGTCTTCTTCAGGAACGATGCGTGCAACGACGCCCTTATTGCCGTGACGCCCCGCCATCTTGTCGCCGACGCTCAGCTTGCGCTTGCTCGCGATATAAACTTTGACCTGCTTGATGATTCCCGGATCGATATCATCTCCGCTCTCGACTCGATCCGTCGCGCGCTCGCGTTCGAGCTCCAGCTCCGAGAACTTGTGTTCATACGAGGCGATAATCTCACGGATTTTGTTACGGATCGGGCTCGGATCGATCTCGATATGATCGTGAACCATCGCGAGCTTTCGCAACAATGTCTTCGTGATTTTTCGATTAGCCGGAATAATGATTTCACCAGTCTCAGCATTTACGACATCAAGCGGGATTTTTTCGCCCAGTAGGATATTTGAAAGCGAGTCCGTCAACTGCTCGGTCAAATCGTCTTTCTTACGCTTATTTTCTTCGTTGATCGTCTTGAGTTGCCGTTTTGTTTCGGTCGGCGTGAGTTTTTCCCGCGAAACTTCATGGCGCGATGAAACTTTTACGTCCATGACAATGCCATAGGTTCCGGATGGTACAGTCAACGACGTATCTTTCACGTCAGCGGCTTTTTCGCCAAAAATCGCCCGGAGAAGACGTTCTTCCGGCGCCAGCTCGGTTTCGCTCTTCGGCGTAATTTTGCCGACAAGAATGTCGCCTGGCTTCACTTCGGCGCCGACGCGCACTACCCCATCGGGGCCGAGATTGCGCAAAGCCTCCTCACTAACATTTGGAATATCGCGCGTGATTTCTTCCGGTCCGAGCTTTGTATCGCGCGCCCCAATCTCAAATTCATCGATGTGGATGGAAGTGTAAATGTCTTCCTTGACCACCTTCTCCGAAATCATGATGGCGTCCTCGAAGTTGTAGCCATTCCAAGGCATGAACGCGACGAGCACATTTCGGCCGAGGGCAAGCTCACCCTGATCGGTATTCGGACCATCGGCAATGACCTGTCCGCGTTTCACGTGCTGGCCCTTGCGCACAATCGGTTTCTGATTCACGCACGTACCGGCATTTGAGCGCATGAATTTCCGCAGCTCGTACACATGAATTCCCGCTTCCGCGTCGGTCTTTAGTTTCTTTTTGCTCTCTGGCAGATGTCCATCCTTGGTGACGACGATTTGGTTTGCCGAAACCGAGGCGACCTTGCCGCTCTCGATTGCCAAAAGTACGGCGTGCGAATCTCGCGCGACTTTTTCTTCCAATCCGGTTCCAACTAGCGGTGCCTCCGAAACGATCAGCGGCACACCCTGGCGCTGCATATTCGAACCCATCAGAGCTCGGTTCGCGTCATCATGCTCCAGGAACGGAATCAAACCGGCTGCTACTGACACAAGCTGCTTCGGCGATACGTCCATGTAATGGACCTTCGACGGATCGACTTCGAGGAAGTCGCCGCGATAGCGCACCGAAACTTTTTCCCCGGTGAAATGTCCTCGACCGTCGATCGGTGCATTTGCCTGCGCGACAAGAAAATTCTCTTCCCGGTCGCCGGTCAGATAGTCAATTTGATCCGTCACGCGACCCTTTTCCACTTTACGGTATGGCGTCTCGATAAAACCGAATTCGTTGATGCGCGCAAAAGTGCTCATCGAACTAATCAAACCGATGTTCGGACCCTCCGGCGTCTCGATCGGGCAAATACGGCCGTAGTGAGACGGATGAACGTCGCGCACCTCAAACCCCGCACGTTCGCGGCTGAGGCCTCCGGGTCCGAGCGCGGATAAGCGGCGTTTGTGCGTCAGCTCCGCGAGCGGATTCGTCTGATCCATAAACTGTGAAAGCTGCGATCGGCCAAAGAAATCGCGGATAACCGCGCTCAGCGCCTTGGGGTTGATCAGCTTTTGCGGCGTCATTCCGTCCACATTGATGTCGAACAGCGTCATGCGCTCTTTGACCAGACGTTCGGTGCGCGCCAGACCAACACGACATTGGTTGGCCAGTAATTCGCCGACCGTGCGCACACGACGGCTCCCCAGATGATCGATGTCGTCGAGCGTGCCTTCGCCCCGCCGCAAATTGATCAAATACTTGATTGCCGCGATAAAATCCTTGTCGGTCAAAATACGCTCGGTCGAATCGACATTGATCCCAAGCTTCTGATTGATTTTGTAACGGCCAACGCGTCCGAGATCGTATTTCTTGGGATCGAAAAAGAGTCTCTTGAGCAAAGCACGAGCATTCGCCACAGTCGGGGGATCGCCCGGGCGGAGACGCCGGTAAATATCCTTCAGCGCTTCCTCCTGGTCGTGGGCCGGGTCTTTCCTGAGCGCCTTTACGACCGTGTCGTCATGCGAAATATCGATCACTTTCACCTCGTGAATCTTGAGTGCCATGATCTGGCGGACTGTCGCCAGAGTGAGAGGTTCGAAAGCGCGCGCCACTGTTGCCTCGCCGTCGCGGATTTCCGCGGTAAGCACTTTGGTGGCCAGCTTCTCTTCGTCAAGCTTGTCGCTCAACTTAAGGTTGTCGATGTTGTAAAAAAGTTTGATGACGTCTTCGTCAGAGCCGTAGCCAAGCGCTCGCAGGAACGTCGTGGCGAGAAATTTGCGGCGGCGCTTGCGTCGATCGAGGTAAATGTAGAGAAGATCGGCCGTATCAAATTGCACTTCAATCCAGGAGCCCCGGTCCGGGATAATACGGAAGCTGTAGAGGACTTTCCCGTTGAGATGGATGGTGGATTCAAAAGCAATCCCAGGAGAGCGATGCAACTGGCTGACCACCACACGCTCCGCGCCATTGATCACGAAAGTGCCCTGCGGCGTCATAAGCGGGATTTCGCCCATGTAAACTTTTTCTTCCTTGGTGCCTTTTTCCTCTCGCAACTGGAAAGTGACGTGTAGCGGCGCGCTGTAAGTCTGCCCTTCGCGCTGCGCCTCCAGCGCGGTTAACTTTGGTTCGCCGATCTCATAATGACTAAAGTCGAGCACCGCTTTTTCATCGTAGCTTTCGATCGGAAAGACCTCTTTGAAAACCGCTTGCAATCCGTGGATTTTCCGTTTGGAAAAAGGAACGTCCTTCTGGAGAAAATCGATGTATGAATTGAGCTGAACCTCAATCAGGTTCGGTGGCTCGATGCCTTCCTTAATGCTTCCGAAGTAAATGCGTTCCGACATAATCACTAGACCAAGGGTTGAACCTCGCAGCGGCCACCCCAAATAGTGGCCGACACGGGCAAGATTTTACGGGATCAGCGACGAGCGAGGGGCACAA
>CATPAV010000016.1 GCA_955652245.1 uncultured Candidatus Udaeobacter sp.
GACTTTGGCAGGGAGGCAATCCAGCGTCTCGTTGTTCAGCATGACGTGACTTTTTTCTCTGCGCGGCTCAGCCCGGCGGCTCGCATACAATTTCCGCCGTCGGTACAGCAAGAGTTTATTTCCGGAATGGAGAAAATGGGAACACCGGTTGGGCCTCTCAACGTGCAGGGAGATATTCAATTCCAGTCACAATTTTTTGAACCGACAGGCACCTTCCACGCACACGTAAATTACCCGACGAGGGGCGCTGAGATTAACGTCAGCATTTCACATCCGGTCGGTCGATGGCAAATTGACGACGCCTCATTTCTGCCCGAGCGCGAGCGATAGCCGCGCTTTGTTTGTCTATCTTGCAATCGAAACGCCAATCCGGCGTTAGCGTAACAAACGGTCGAGCGAGTCCACGCAAATCTGTGACCAGCTCTCTAGCGATTCGCGGCGAGCTATCAACTCGGCCTTGGTCAGAAACGACAGATTAGTAATCATCGCCTCACGTTTTTCCACTTTCGGTTCCACCAATTTGAAAACGTGGACGATGCCAAGATGGACGCGCCCCACCTCGGTAGCATCATCGTTCAAAAGCGCAACAATTCGATCCTCGAATTGGCTATCGATTTTAATTTCCTCATTCACTTCCCGCTCAACACCGACGCGATAAGCCTGCTCATCCAGGGCGAAGAACGATTCGTCGGTTTCATTCATGTGACCGCCGATTCCGATTGAGCCTTTTGCTACCAGCCGCTGCTCGCCAGCCTTTTTGCCGCGCACGTAATAGAGCATCGTGTCCTCAAATGCGATGAGTACGTAGGGGATGATTTGCTTGTATGCCGGGTCACGCTCAGCCTGAGCACGTGGGAAAAAGAAATTGTTTCCTCGGGAAAGAAGCATGTTGAGATATTTCGCCGGTTCGAAGTTAAGGCCTTGAAAACTTCCAAGCTGATCGAACAAGCTTCGCCTGGTGACCAGAACATTTTCGTCAGGCGCATTCATCGCATGTAGGCGCTGTCGCGGCCGCTGTTAGCGTCCCATGTTCGCCCGCTTGGGAAACTGACAGCTTCGTCTAGAGAGATTGAGCGTAACCCGCGGCGAAGGCATGCGATCAAAATGAGTAGTCCAGACCAATTTGCGGGCCGAGAAGATTCAAACTCGGATTGGGATCGGTTTGCCCACCATTAGACAGATGCTGGTAAAGGATTCCTGCGTCCAATTTCCAATGATAATTCATTCTATAGGAAATACCTGCCGCCGTTAAGATGTTAAACGTGAAATCCTGCGCTTGTGCACCCGGAATGCCCGGATGGCTGTCGATCCAACCCAAACCCAGGCCGGCGGAAATGTACGGGACGAATCGAGTTCCTGGTCGGACGAAGTTATATCGCGAACCGAAGTTGAGTCCGAAATAATGATTTTCGACGCCGCGAAAAATCGGCTCAGCCATCGCGCTGACATAAAATTGATTGTACCCGCGGAACCAGCTGTCCGTTTCTATGGTACCCCACCGCACCCGTGCGGTTAAAAACTCCCCGCCGATCTCGTAGCTGTTCGGATTGCCGAAAACTCCAAGCAGATAGGCGGATTCGACCGCCATCTCGACCCTCGGCACATCAAGCACACCGGTGTTTTCGCTTGCGATTTCCGGACCGGCAAACATTCTCAATGTTGTTGCAAGTAGAACGGAAATTACAGTAGCAGGGAGAAATTTCATCGAGCCGCACTACGATAGATTTAGCCGGTTGAATTGCAATCTACAGCGGCGCTCCTGAGCACCGGATCGATTAACGCGGCGGTCATAGATCGCCGCTACAGAACTTGGCAAGATCGACAGACAACGGGCTGGTCCATTCCCCTTCACTTTCAATCGCCAGTTTCGTCGAGTGAAGCGCGTGCCTTGGCAAAAGCAGTTGGCGCTCGAGGTCAGGCGTCCAACCGGTTTGGATGAATCGCAGATAAAGCTGTTCATCCGGTCCGTAAATTTTATCGCCCACAATTGGGCAGCCAATCGAAGCGAGATGCACCCGAATCTGGTGGGTCCGTCCAGTATGCGGAACCGCCCGAATCAAACTGAATTTGTCGGCACCGGAAGATCCAGATTTAATGAATCGTCGTTCGACATGAAATTCAGTCTGCGCAGGCCCACCCGCGGGATGAATGGTTTGTTTCAGCCAAATGGCAGATTCTCGATATTTACCTTGTCGACCTAACGGCGCATCGACAACTCTGGTCTCCCATTCCGGCCAGCCCCAAACTATCGCAAGATATTCCTTCTTCACTCGTCGCTGCTGCATAAGGATTCCGAATTTTCGCGCGGCGGCTGGCGTCTTCGCGACCAGAACAAGACCACTCGTTTCCCGGTCAAGCCGGTTTACAATCGAGACCTGCCCGGCATTGACGATTTCAAATGCGAGGAGCTCGCGCAGTTCTTTCCAGAGTGTGGGCGCGCCATTCGGCTTCGTCGGATGCATGAGGAAAAACGGCGCCTTATCGACCACGAGATAGTGATCCATTTCATCGATAATTTTGAACGTCCGCGAGATACGATTACCTCCTCGAATTAGTTGGGTTACTATCGCTGCCGCCATGCTTGGCGCAAAGCTAGCGCAATTCTCCATGTTGCGTTCTGGCCGCCGTAAGCCTGAGGCTCGCCCTGCAATTCGTTGACTTGACCTCAATCCCAAAACCGCTTTACCTAGACGCCTCTCTCAAATAACAGGAGCTCGCCTTGGAACTTAAAGAAATCAAAGAAATCAAAGAGATCATCGATCTGATGAAGAAGAACGGCCTTTCCGTTTTTGAGATCGAGAAGGAAGGTTTTCGACTTAAGCTTCAAAGAGCAGTACCGGATCAAACAACAACCTCTGCTCCGCCAGCAGCGCCCTCTTCGCCCAAAGCCGCCGCAATTCCCGCCGAACCGACGCGCACACCGCGCGAAGCCGCCGAGACCAAGCCGCTCTTGAAAGACATTGTTTCGCCCATGGTTGGAACGTTCTACCGCGCCGGGTCGCCGGAGGCGGCGCCATTTGTTGATGTTGGGAAGACCGTCAATGAAGACTCGGTCGTTTGTATCATCGAGGCAATGAAAGTGATGAATGAAATCAAAGCAGAAACCAGCGGTGTCATCGCCGAAGTGGTAGCGGAGAGTGGCAAGCCGGTGCAATTCGGTCAGGTGCTGTTCCGTGTGCGGTGATTGAGAGCCGCGGCTGAAATCGGCGCGCCCAGCGGTCACGCCCTACCGTCATGTTTGAAAAAGTCCTGATTGCCAATCGTGGTGAGATCGCGTTGCGCGTGATTCGCGCTTGCAAAGAACTCGGAATCCGCACCCTGGCAGTCTATTCCGAGGCAGACGTCGATTCGCTGCACGTTCAACTTGCGGATGAATCAATCTGCATCGGCGCGGCGCCGAGTTCCGAAAGTTACTTGAAAATCGATCGCATTATGAGCGCAGCCGAGATTGGCGACGTCGATGCGATTCATCCTGGTTATGGATTTCTCGCGGAGAACCCGCATTTCGCCGAAGTTTGCGAGAGCTGCAATATTAAATTCATCGGCCCTTCCTCGCGGGCAATGCAGGCCATGGGCGACAAAAACTCGGCTCGCGGTTTTGCGCGAAAAGCCGGTGTGCCGGTGACGCCGGGAAGCGATGGAATTGTCGAGTCGGAGCAGGACGCGGTTAAAATCGCGAAGAAAATCGGCTATCCGGTCATGATCAAAGCGGCAGCAGGCGGCGGCGGCCGCGGCATGCGCGTGGCGCACAACGAACCGAGCTTGATGGCGGCATTTCATGGGGCGCGTCATGAAGCCGAGAAAGCTTTTGGGAACGGGGACGTGTACATCGAAAAATTCATTCTCAATCCACATCACATCGAATTTCAAATCGTGGCCGATAGTCACGGTCATATCGTTCATCTCGGCGAACGCGATTGCTCCATCCAAAGGCGCAACCAGAAGGTGATCGAGGAATGTCCATCACCGCTCATGACGCCTGGGCTTCGCAAGAAAATGGGGAACGTTGCCGTGAAACTGGCCAAGTCTGTCGGTTACGAAAATGCCGGCACGATCGAGTTTCTTGTCGATCAACAGCGGCATTTTTATTTCATCGAAATGAACACTCGAATCCAGGTGGAACACACGATTACGGAAGAAGTTTATGGGTGCGACCTGGTCAAAGAACAAATCCGTATCGCCGCCGGGCAGCCGCTCTCGCCGCACATTGCCCACGCGACGCCACGCTTGCACGCAATTCAATGCCGCATTAACGCCGAAGATCCGGAGAAAGATTTTCAGCCCTCAGCTGGGCGAATCGATTTTTATTACGCTCCGGGCGGTCATGGAGTTCGAATCGATTCGCACGTTTACACAGGCTACAGCGTGCCGCCGTATTACGATTCGCTGATCGCGAAAATCATTACGGTCGGCGCGACGCGGATCAATGCCATCGATCGAATGCGGCGAGCGCTCGGTGAGTATTATATCACAGGCATTAAAACGACGGTGCCGTTTCACGCCGCCATGATGCGCAGCGCCGAATTCCGCGACGGAAACTACGACACAGGCTTTGTCGAGCGTGTAATGTCGTCAGGCAAATTTGAGCTGGCTGTTCCCTCCACCCAGCTCCGTGAATAATAGATTGCGAAAGTTAAACGACTGCCGGCTCTACGGTATCCTGGACCTGAGTTACGTAAGAACGGCGGATGCGGCTCGCGTGGCTGAAGCAATGATTGATGGCGGTGTTGATCTGATTCAGTTGCGTGGAAAGCAACGGTCCATAGACGAGCTTGTCGATCTTGCTGCCCAATTACACGAAGTGACGTCGCGATTTTCAACGCCGCTGATTGTGAACGACCACGCTGAGATTACAGCCAAAGTTCCTATGGAAGGGGTGCATGTCGGTCAGGGCGATGATTCCATCGCCGTCGCGCGAAAGAAAACTGGTCGCAATATTCTCGTAGGAAAATCAACTCACAACCTCGAGCAGGCGCTGGCGGCGCAACACGAAGGCGCCGATTACATTGGGTTCGGTCCGATTTTCGCCACGCCAACCAAACCCGATTATCAGCCAATCGGGTTGAAGCAGATTGAGAGCGTGCATCGGAATGTGGCTCTTCCGATCTTTTGCATTGGCGGAATTAAAATCGACAATCTCGAGCAAGTCATCGCTGCTGGTGCGCGTCGCATTGCGATTGTATCTGGCTTGCTCAAGGCGCCGGACATTGCTGAATACGCACGCGCTTGTAAAAAACTTCTTATCGCTGACCTCTGATCTCTAATGTCTGTTTTAGTCGTTGGTTCTATCGCACTCGACGCGGTCAAGACGCCGGTAGAAGAGCATTCCAATTTGTTAGGCGGTTCGGCCTCATACGCGGCGGTTGCCGCC
>CATPAV010000017.1 GCA_955652245.1 uncultured Candidatus Udaeobacter sp.
TCTTCGGTCCGGTCACTTTGATTTCGAGAGCGGTCACTCCGCGCAGCCCGTAGCTCAAGGTTGGCACTCCGCGCGTAATCATTCCGGTGTCGGAAACGACCGCCACATCAGACTTCAGCGAATCCCGGTTTTGATTTAGAAAATTGCCGAGATTCGCGCTTCCGATTTCTTCTTCTCCCTCGATCACCAGATGCAGATTAATCGGCAATTCGCCATCTTCTTCGATCGTCTCCTGAATCCCGAGAATGTGCGAAAGAATCTGACCTTTGTTGTCGGTGGCGCCGCGGGCAAAAACGTAGCCGTCCTTTACAACGGGCTCGAATGGCGGGGAGTCCCACAGCTCCAACGGATCGGGCGGTTGCACATCGTAATGGCCGTAAATCAAAATCGTGCGACGCCCTCGTCGATGTTTGTTGCGCGCCCAAACGATGGGATGACCAGGTGTGGGAACGACTTGCGTCTCCAAACCAACCTTCGTGAGCTTTTTCGCGAGCCAATCGGCGCATTCGCTTACTTTCTCTGAGTAAGCGTCGTCAGTGGAAACGCTGGGATAACGAAGAAACGAATAAAGATCTTCAAGATAACTTTCGCGCATATTCAAAAACTAATCAGTTTTCGGCCGTTGCCTATGACTTCCGCCGAAACTGCGCCCGCATCAAATATACAATCGACGCGAGCGCAAGCAGGATTCCATTCACTTCAAATTCCCAAAGTGTGGCGTGCGCAAGGATCCAAATGATCGCGATGATGGCAAGCGCGGGCACGATTTTCATGCCGGGAAAGTTGAACGACTGACCATCGGCCCGAATGTCGCGTTGGACCAAAAACCAGCAGGCGGCGCAGCAGAGGAGATACATCAAGAGGACGGCGACATTGGAAAGCACGGCCAATTGCTCAAACGTTCCGCTAGCAGACAAGCCAAAAGCAAGCACGGCATAGGTGATGATGGCGACGTGGGGCGAGCGGTAGCGCGGATGGACGCGCGCGAACCACGCCGGTAACGCTCCGTCGCGGCCGAAGGCGAAGATCATGCGCGGCGAACTGAGGATGTCGCTAGTGACGAAGCCGAACGCGGAGATAGTCGCGCCCGCAAGCAGAGTTGTGCGGCCGATGTTCCCCAGAAATTTCGCGGCCGCTTCCGCGAGGGGCGCGTCCTTGTAATTTGCGAGATCGCTGCCGAGCGTTCCTTGCGCCACGAGTTGGATCATGATGTAAATGATCGTTGTGAATACGAGCGCGAGGTAAGCCGCGCGGGGAACAGTCCGCGCCGGATTCTTCACTTCGCCGCTCGGGATCAACGCGACTTCAATTCCGACGAAGGCGAAGATCAACAGGATAACGGCGTCGCCTAACGACTTACTGCTCGGCCACGCTGACCACCCGATCTTGGCCGGGTGAATGAAAAAGATTCCCGCGCCAATGAACAACAGCAACGGAAGCAATTTTGCGAACGTGACGACGGTCACCGCGCCAGCGCCGCCGCGCACACCCCGGACGTTGATCCCGACGAGTGAGCCATAAACGACGAGCATAACGACGATCCGCATTACCGGATTGCCGAGAAAAGGCGCGACGATCGCGATCGAGTTCACCAGAACGTTGACAACGCCAGCAACCGCTCCGAGGGCGGTAATTCCGTAAAGAACGCCTGCGAGAAATCCGACATAACGACCAAAGGCGACCTCGACGTAGGCGTAAAGTCCGCCGGTCAGCGAAACGCGACTGCCCGCGATTGCGAAACAGGTCACGAACAACACCATCGCGATCGCGCAACAGACGAACGCAAGTGGAGCTGCTGGCCCCAGACCTTTCGCCACTAACGCGGGTAGGACGAAAATGCCGGCGCCGATTGTGGAATTAACGATGTTCGCAGTCAGCCCGGGAATGCCGATCGCACGGATGAGTTGGTGATCGACCTTCTCAGCGCGTTGGATCAAAATCGTCTCCTCGGCAGCCATGGGCCGCATCGTGCGTGATTCTGACCATGGAAGCAAGAGGGATCAGGGGCCGGGCCACTAAATGTTGCGGTCACGGGCCGCGGGCAGCCTACAAATTGTGTGATTTTGCTTGTAAAGGCACAAAGGCTACTATATTCCCGTCTAAGACTGAGATTGGGACCCGGTCGCATGCATTTACAATCGCTCGAGCTTCTCGGCTTTAAATCGTTCGCCGATAAAATGATTTTCAACTTTCACGAAGGTGTCACTGCCATTGTCGGCCCGAATGGTTGCGGCAAGTCGAACGTGCTCGATGCCGTACGCTGGGTGCTCGGCGAGCAATCCGCCAAGTCGCTCCGTGGCGACGAAATGGCCGATGTCATTTTCAATGGCACCGATACGCGCAAGCCTGTCGGCTTTGCTGAGGTTTCTCTCACATTTACCGATTGCGCAGCTGAGCTGGAGGTTGATTGGCACGACGTTCGCGTGACCCGCCGCGTGTATCGCGACGGCAATTCCGAATATCTGCTCAACAAAAGTCCCTGCCGGCTGCGTGACATCCAAGGTCTTTTTGCCGACACCGGGGTGGCACGCGCCGCTTATTCAATGATGGAACAAGGCAAGATTGACATGGTCTTGAGCTCGCGTCCGGAAGATCGCCGCGCGGTCTTTGAAGAAGCGGCCGGAATCACAAAATACAAAAACCAGAAA
>CATPAV010000018.1 GCA_955652245.1 uncultured Candidatus Udaeobacter sp.
AGACAGAGGGTGGCCAGAAGAGGCGGCGCAACAATAGTGGATAAAAATCCCGACCATTCCAGCACTGCATCGCCACACCGTTTCGGGCCGGTATTACGGGATGCGTGAATGGGATCGGCATCCTCCAAAGTGTGCATCGTGAGTATGAGAGCCAACATTACCATAATTTCAATAAATCACTTCATCGATTCATCGCTGTTAACGAAGGGCGGTTATTTCCGTCCCGACTTTACGCACACAAAAATCGGACAAATTCGGACACGGAAACTGCATAAATCTGCGCGAAAGCGGCAAGCTGCCGATTTGACCACTGCGCAAGCAAGTACGTGATTGCCGCAGATTTGTGGCGGAATTGCGCAAATCCGCGAATCGTTCAAAATGGATTCGAATCCCGTTAGGGTCGCCAACTCCGAAATGGAAACCGATCGCACGCTCATTGTTGTCCCGACCTACAACGAGCGCGAGAACGTCGGCGCACTGGTCGTGCAATTACTTCAAATCGCCCCCGAGGCGGACGTGTTGATCATCGATGACAACTCACCTGACGACACGGTTGCGTTCGCGCAGAAATTGTTCGGAGCTGATCAGCGCTTTTCAACATTAGCACGAACCGGTGCCCGTAGTTATGGTCGCAGCCTCTTAGATGGTTACCACATCGCCGTAGAACGCGGTTATGGGCGCGTTGTTCAACTGGATGCCGATTTTTCCCATGATCCGAAGATGGTTCCCGTGTTGATCAATGCGAGTCGTGAAGCGGACGTGGTCATTGGTTCGCGCTATTGCCGGGGCGGGCGTGTCGTCAATTGGCCGTGGCATCGACGGCTGCTTAGTCGATTTGCTAATCAGTACGTTTCTCGAATTACCGGTCTTAAAGTCAGTGATAGTACAAGCGGCTTTCGCTGTTACACGCGGCGCGCGTTGCAATGCTTGATCGACACTCGCATCACGTCCGAAGGATACGCGTTTCTGGTCGAGACTGTCTTCCGCGCGCAACGCGAAGGCCTGCGGATCATTGAGATTCCAATCACCTTTACAGACCGCCGTGCCGGACAATCGAAGATGTCGGGCAAAGTGATTTTCGAGTCCGCCCTTAAGCCGTGGTGGCTCCGGTTTGGGCGCTGATCGGTTGACTGCCAATCTCACCGCGTTTAGAGCTCGTGCCGGCAAAATCGAACTCGATGTTGCGCGGCTTTTGAGCTTGTCGTCTCGCTTGCTTTCGAAAGAAGCTCGGCTTGAGAGCTTGCTCGGCCAGAAAATTCGCTTTCGAATTCCGAGCGCCCAATGTCGAATTGACAATAAATCCATCGCATCCGCGTGATCGCGCGGATAAAAAAATAGCGTGACGGCTTCGACACTTGGAACGAAATCCAGTTTTTTTGGACGGCGCTTCTTAGCGATCGTGGCGACCGGTTTCATCATCTCTTGCGTTGTCAGCTGGCTTTTCTTCCTGGTGCAAGAGGGCTTTCTCATCAGCAAAGATGAATTCATCACCGCCGAACGGTCGCGGGAAATGCTACTGCTTGGGCGCGGTGCTGTGCGCGACAATTTTGAAGTTTCAGTCGTAAAACCGCCACTGCAATACTGGCTCACGACTCTCACGCTGCCACGTTCTGAAAGGCCGCAGACGGCGGTTCGCATTTGGCCGCTGCTTTTCGGAACGTTGACTGCGATCGCGACGGGATGGCTGGCTTACTTAATCGAACCAAAACAACCGTGGCTCATACCGCTGAGTGTCGGCCTGTTGCTGACATGCCCGCTGTTTCTGATGGAGACTACCAGCGGACGGCTCGACACCGGCCTGACTTTGTTTACCACGTTCTCAATTGTTTTTGCTCAGCTCGCGCGAGGCAAACCAAAATGGTGGCTGGGTGTGGCCATTGTCTGTTGGCTCGGCACGCTCCTAAAAATTCCGCTGGTCGCTTTGATTTGGTTCATCATCATTATGGTCCGCTATTTTTCCCCGAGTCAACGCGCGACATTGCGCACACCCTGGCTTCCGCTCAGCGTCCTGCTGGCGCTCCTGCTAATGGCGATCTGGCCATTAATTCAAATGGCGGCGCATGATGTCCCACTGAGTGAGGTCTTTCGTTTCGATGAGGTACGCCTCTTGGTAGGGCCATCTCGCCTGGGATCGAAACCATTTCTCGAAGTTCCGTTTCGTCTTATCACTACCTGGCCCTGCGGCTCGGTCGCACTATTCGCCGCAGTCGCGGTCCATTTCGGCAGAAACAAAGATTCCCGTCCTGCCGTCGTCGAGATTTCGATTGTCACCCTAACACTACTCCTTCTCATCGTGCTGTTTGGTTTCCGCAATGGCCGTTACCTCATGCCGCTGCTTCCCGGTTTTTGCGTTTTGTTAGCGCCGTTTCTCTTTTGGTTGTGGGAGCGTCGGCGACCGGTTACCTCGTTTGTTCTGCTATTCGTCGCGGTCAGTTCGCTGCTCGGTCCGGAGATTGGGCGGCGGATTGTGGAAGGGCGCCTCCAAGATTATTCCGAACAAAAGCTGATCGCTGAAAAACTCGGCACGCTGCAACAGAGCGAAGATAGGCAGATCGTCATTCTAGAGCCCAACAAAGGCGTGCTTCCGGAACAGTTTTATCTTTTCTATGGGAACTTACGCGGTCCAGTCGAGACGTGGTCCGTCGCGAAGATGCGGGAGACGCGTCCGGCGCGCTCTGCGATCGGAGTCTGCAACATTCGGGATTTCGCTGCCGTGCGTGAAAACTACCACGACGTGACGATAGAACTGGCTCAGGGGCAATTCATCTGTTGGCGAGCGAACCCGTTTTAATTGGGTTCGTCTAGTGCGTTGTGAATTTGGCGCGATAGAGACCAATGCGACGAAGCAACCTTGCAAAACACGGAACCGGACGCGCAGAGGCGCGGTTCGATCGACGGAAATGAGACAATTCTTCAGCAAACGAGTCTCCCGCCGCGCGACATTGTTCGTCGAATAACTTACGCGCGTATTCGTACAATTCGAGATCGAGACGATTTGCCTCTTCTATCAACCCGCGCGTTTCCGCATCTAGGAAAGTCTCGTCAGGTTTTTCCTTCGTTACGTTTTCTTTGACATAAAAAGGCAAGTGCCAGCCGAACGCGCGACGCAAGAGCAGCAGGCTTGCATCAAATTCTTCCAGGAGGCCGATAACGCGAAAATGCGTCAAGTTCGCCTTCGCTCGATCGAGCGCAGCGCGCGTTACCACACGCTGCGGATCCTCCCACTCGTCGCCCGCGAGCTGGCGTGTCTGCCCGTTACAAAGCTCCGACGTCAACTCTCGTGCAAGCAGTGTTTTAAGATCGAGACGCTCGGTAACCAACTGAGAATAAAGATAATGATCAGGGGTGCTACGGGCGTAATAATAAAACGAAAGCACGCGTTCGACTGGACGGCGCAAGAAAGTGATATAGGTGCTCGCTCGCGGGATCAAACGATGTAAACCGAAGTAGAGATGTCCTTGGATCAAGCGGTACCGTCCGCGCTGCGCGGCAGGTAGCGTTTTAAATTGGGCGATTTGGGAACTCTCTAACCTTAAGGTTTCGGCCCGCGAGTATTGCCGTTCCAGAACCTTGTAAATGGTCGATCCAGCCGTCTTGGGAATGTGGAGGAAAAGGAGGGTTTCGTTTCTATGGCGCATCGTGTCTAAATCAGTTCCAGACAGGCTCGCCGACACTAAACTGTTAGGCGTTACCCTACCAGTCCGATAACATTCAAGCATTCGGCACGCGGGCGAGGACATTCAGAAACTCGCACTGCGTAATTCTGTGACGCAGGATAATTTTGACCCAACGGTTTGTCGTCAATTAGAGTGCCTCGCCGTGGACGAAATAAGCATTACCAGTAAAAGTTCAGTTTTCGAAACGCCGTGGTTCAAGCTGGTTGGAAAGAGTGTGGGCGACGACGTTGCTCTGCATTACTCGATTAGCACTCTCGATTACGTGTCCGTTCTTGCCGTAACGCCAAACGGAACGTTCCCCCTGGTTCGACAGTTCCGGCCAGCCCTCGAGGAGTTCACGTTGGAATTGCCGAGCGGCCATGTCGATCTTGGTGAAAGTCCCGAGCAAGCGGCGCGCAAGGAACTGCACGAGGAAACCGGATTCGTCGCGAATGAATTGATTCTTCTCGGAAGCTTGTCACCGGACACGGGCAGACTAAGCAATAGGCTTTGGTGTTTTTTTGCGCCTCGAGTCGCCCCGAATCCGCCGGATGATTTCAAGCCCCAGCCAGATGTTGAACCCCTGATTTACGACAAACCGCTTCGGAATTTGATTCTGGGCGAGCCCGCTTTTTCGAGCGCCTTGAATCGCGCCACGATCCTTATGGCCGTGGCTGGTGGGCACATCGAGCTATGACGAAAACGCCGGCCGGCAATTGCGACGTTTGTGTGGTCGGGGGCGCTGGCCACGTCGGAATCGCGCTCGCGCTCGTACTTGCCGATAGCGGCTTCAAGACATTGATCCTGGATATTAATAAGGCGGCGCTTGAGACAATCGCAGCCGGGCGTCTGCCTTTTTTCGAAGAGGGCGGCGAAGCGCTCCTGGAAAAAGTTCTCGCTGGTGGCGGCCTCGCGTTTTCCTCCGATGCCAAGAGCGTAGCGCAGGCCACGTTCGTAGTCGTGACGATCGGCACACCGATCGATGAATTCCATAACCCGGAGGTTTCGAACCTGACACGTTGCTTCGACGAATTGATGCCGTATTTGCGCGACGATCAAACCATCCTGCTTCGCTCAACGGTCGCGCCTGGAACCACCACGTACATAGACAATTACCTTCGCGACCGGGGAAAGAAAACGCGACTGGCATTCTGCCCGGAGCGCGTCGTGCAGGGCAAAGGCATCGCGGAGATCCGTGCGTTGCCGCAACTGATCAGCGGCACATCGCCCGAAGCGGTCGTCGCCGCCAAAAAACTTTTCGGCGAGATCGCGCTCGAAGTCGTTGAGATGCTTCCACTTGAAGCGGAGTTCGCCAAGCTTGTCTGCAATGCGTTTCGTTACATTCAGTTCGCCGCGACCAATCAGCTTTACATGATGGTCGAAGCCGCCGGTCTGAATTATGTCGGTCTTCTGGCGAAAATGAAACGCCACTATCCGCGCATGGAAAGCATTCCCGGTCCGGGCTTCACCGCCGGGCCATGTTTGATGAAGGACACGATGCAATTGTTCGCGTTTCAAAAACACGATTTCATTCTCGGCCAGGTCGCGATGACCATTAATGAGGGGCTGCCGAATTTTATCGTCGAACGCCTGGCCAGGCAGTTTGATTTGCGCAAGACGCGAGTCGGCATCCTCGGGATGGCCTTCAAGGCCGAAAGCGACGACATCCGCGATTCGCTCTCCTACAAGCTAGGCAAACTTCTGCGTTTTCACGGCGCGCAGGTTTTTTATTCGGACGAATACGCGAAAGATCCGACGTTCGTGAGCAAGGAGGAACTGATCGCCTCTAGCGACGTCGTCATTGTCGGCGTCGCGCATAACGCCTACCGGCAATTGCAGATTCCAGCCCGAATCGAGGTGGTCGATTTGTGGAGCGTTCTTCCCGCGAAAGAAAGATCATGAGCGATCGAAGCCGAATCGACGAATACTGGGAGCATCCCGATACCATTTCATTGCTGGACCGGAATCTGCGGAAACTCGAAACCGACTTCGTGCTCTCACAAATTAGGGCGACCGACGAGATGGCGGACTTCGGGTGCGGTGGTGGCGAGTCCACCGTGCAATATGCCGCGAAGGCACGCAGCTGCCTTGCGTTGGAACACTCCAATCATTTGCGAGCCAAAGCGGCCGAGCGTTTTGCCGCCGCCGGCCTAACTAATGTGACCCTGGTGGAGGGCGACGCTTTGGACTTGTCTGCTTACGTTGGCAAGTTCGATCTGGTTGTCTCGCAACGAGTCGTCATCAATTTCATGACGTGGGAAGAACAGAAGCAGGTTCTGCAAAATATCTGGAGTTCTTTGCGTCCGGGCGGGCGCTACATCATGATCGAAAACACCTTCGAGGGTTTTGAAGCGATGAATGGAGTCCGTCGCGCCGTGGGACTGCCGAACGTGCCCTTACACGACTGGCACAATTACTTCCTGCACTACGACCGGTTGATGGAGTTTGTGAAAGGAAAGTTCACAGTCGAAAAGACGCATACTTTTAATCTCTATTATCTCCTCACCCGCGTTTTCGTGAATATGTTCGCCAAGTTTGAAGGTTACGGTCGCAAAGCTGTTAAGGATGATATCATTGACGTTGTCGACGATGCGGCGCGCCGCTTGGACGAACTAATGGGCGAGCGAGTAAAAATCTCGGTGGATAAAGGAGAATCTTTCGGCCCGATCCAAGGATTCGTTCTGCACCGGGCCGGGTAGCAAGAATGGCTTCGCGCATCTCTTGGTGGTCCCCCGAAATGACCGGCAGCGAGTTAGGCCTCGTCAAAGGCGTTCTCGACAGCAATTTCCTTAACGACGGCGATGTGACGGAGAAATTTACGGGGAAGATCGCCAAACTGGTCGATGCAAAATTCGGCGTCGGCGTGACCAGCGGCACATCGGCGATCTATCTTTCACTCGTCGCCCTCGGAATCGGTCACGGTGACGAAGTGATTGTTCCCGATATCACTTTCATCGCCACCGCCAACGCAGTTTCGATGACGGGTGCAAAGCCGGTGTTGATAGATGTCGATCTTAGCACGCTCAATCTAAGTGTGACCTCAATGGAAGCGGCGATCACTTCGAAAACAAAAGCGGTCGTGCCCGTTCACGTGAGCGGACGCGCTGCAGACATGGATAACATTCTGCGAGTCTGCCGGCAACGTAACCTCGCCGTGGTCGAGGACGCCGCCGAAGCGTTTTGTTCACGACACAACGGCCGTCATCTCGGCACGTTCGGCCAAACCGGTTGCTTCTCGTTTTCGCCTAACAAAGTCATCACCACCGGTCAGGGCGGCGTCATTGTGACGAATGACGAAGTTATTTTTCAGCGTTTGCGCGAGTTGAAAGATCAGGGCCGGCCGGTGCGTGGCACTGGAGGTGCCGATGTGCATGACCGCATCGGATTCAATTTCAAACTGACAAATCTTCAAGCCGCGGTTGGCTTGGGACAGCTGGAAAAACTCGACACGCGACTCGAACGCATTCGGCAGACGTATCAGATTTATCGCGATGAACTAGCCGAAGCGAAAGGCATCCGCGTCCTTCCCTTCAAGACCGACAAGGGCGAGCAACCGCAATGGATCGATGCGCTGGCCGAACGTCGCGATGAACTCGACAGCTTTCTCGCCGAGAACGGCGCGGGTTGTCGGCGTTTCTGGTTTCCACTTCACACCCAAAAACCTTATCTGCAATCCGACAGTGCATTTCCCAATAGCACGCGCCTTGGGCGACAAGCGATCTGGCTCCCATCGGCTTTTCAAATGACGGACGACGATGTACGACATGTCTCTCGTTTGATCGCTAAATTTTACGGCACATGAGCAACGCCGTTG
>CATPAV010000019.1 GCA_955652245.1 uncultured Candidatus Udaeobacter sp.
AAAATCAATCCGCGGTATCCAAAAACGTTCGTGAAAACGATTCCGTAATCTTGAACGAGGGCGGGAAGATAAGTTAAAAATGCGGTGATGGCCGCTGCGAGCAGAAAAATGCCGCGAATGCGCCAGCGACCAAACAACGTCAAGAGCGCAGGAAGAGCCAGTATCCCCGGCAGTTTGACCCAAAGGCTCGCGCCGAAGGCAGCGCCGCTACTTAGGATTCGTTCTTTCGTCGCTAACCAAACAGTCAGCAAAAGGAAAAACGCGACCGCGGTGTCGGTATTGCCGTGATAGGCGGAAATAAGGATAGCAGTCGGACTCAGCCAGTAACAAGCGGTGGCGAAAAATCGCCACCGGTTTTCCGGAAGCAACGAGAATAATAACAGCGCGTTTCCGGCATCCAGTAATGCAAACGGTGCGCGGAAAAGAATTCGGAACGGGATGTGAGTTACGGTCGCAATCTGCAAAATCAAAGCGCTAACTTTGCTGATAAACGGCGGATGATTCGCAAACGAGTTCGCGTGGTAGTATCCGATCAGTCCTCGATTCAGCACTTGCTGAGCATGGTCTTCCCAATCATCCATGTCGCCCGTGCCGTTAGTGAAGGCGACGCAATAAACCCGCAGCGCCGCGCCGATGAGGATTGCTGTCCAAAACACGCTTTTGTGTTTCAACAAGGATGGCAACGGAACAGGCGTGGCAATTGCAACAGAGCCGTCCATGTTCGTGCGGATTGTAGATGGCAATAGCCCGTCGCCAAGGCGCTTTTCAGTAGCTAGTCCTGCGCAGGCCAAATGACTCGAAAAATGGTAGCGGGAGGAAAAGTTTCAGGACCGTGAAATAAATGACGTCCACCCGGAAAGCGTCGAAAGTGAATATTTTCCCAATTTTCCCAGAGAGTTTCTGGTAATTCCGCCACCCGTTCGTGCGCCCACCTCGATTATCGGAGTCGACGAAGGTGATGCCATTCCAAGCTTTCGGAACGCCCTCTTTGATAATGTTCGCAGCCAGGACTGCTGTGTCTCCTTCATCCGCCCACAAATAATCGTTTCCTAAATTTGACAGAACTAGCGCTAAGCCCAGTATCGCCACCAGTGTAAACGGCCAATGTGGACGCAATCTCTCCCAAACGTGCGACGACATTCGGATCGTTTAAGCCTTTCGTCGGTAAATCAGAATGTGTTCGGCGGTCGGTGTCACATTCGCTGGCCTGCTTGAAAAGTAATAGTCAGTGCCCTGATCAGAGATATTGATTAGGCCAACTTCCTCGTAGTTCGCATCACAGTAGGCGTCTGCCCACCTAAAAATCGTTTGATCTGAATCGGGCCCCACCAACCACGACTTGCTCGCGACCACCAGGACAAGGAATTTCGGGCGCGCCGTTTCGATTTCTCGGATCATCTCTTGCTGCATTTGATGTGCATACGGCTGCGGCTCCATCAATCCGTAGGTGTAAATAAATCCAGTGGCCGAGTGCCGCTGAGCGTAGAAATAGATTTGTGGTTCGGAGCCCAGCACGGCGATTGTGTCTGTTGGGCTCGATTGCGCGCGCAAATATTCGCCAATCTTGATCGATTCCGGAAACGGATTTGTTCCATTGACCATTCGGTTAGCTTCAGCCAGCGGCCGCCCGAAAAAAAAGTCGGCTTCTGACCACAGCGGCCATGCGAGACACAGGGCGAATAGGAGCAGCATCGCGATGCGAAACTTGTGTGCACCTTTCTGGAGAGTTTCAAACGCGCCAATGACTGCCATTCCGGCTAGCAAGGAAACCGCTGGCAAAAGCAGAATAAAATAGTGCGGCCGAAAATAGAATCCTGGACAAACTGCGAGCGCGGAAAAAAAGGCAAACGTTATCAGAAAACTGGCGCGAGGGCGAAGGGCCGGCTTAACAACGCACACGATGGCGCCAATCGCCGCGAGAGACCAAATTGGCCATGCTGTTCCTAGTGCGCCCCAAAAATGTCCGGCAAAAAGCCGAAACCCCTCGGCGATTGAAACCTGACCGCCGTAGTGGCCCGCGTATTTGATCGTCCAAAACCAGAATTTCTCGAAGACACCAGCCTTCCATAAAGCTAAACAACTGACCAAAAACGGGGCACTCGCACCGCTCAGAAAGATTAAATTGCGGACGACGATGTCGCGAACATTGAGCTGCGCGCGCCAATCCCGGCTGAAAAGATAGACAGAGCCAAAGAGGACAAAAAACAATCCGGGTTGCTTCGTCAGTAACGCGAATCCAAACAGGTTACCGCTCGCGAAGATTAGTGTTCTAGATTGTCGATCTAATGAGCGGCTCAGAAGAAGAGTGCCCGCGACTGCAAACATAACGACGAAGTGAGTGGCATGCGCTGCCAAGCCAAGCACGTAAGGCATTAGCGAGAGAACACAATAGGCGGCCGCGGCTGCGGGTCCGCCGAGCTCGCCCAAAATATTTCGGCCGAGGAAGAGAAGTAATCCTGCAGTAACCAAATTGATTAGGATTAGGCCGACGTGAATGGCGGTGATCGAGTCGCCAAAGATCGACATCAGCAGAGCATAGGCAACGGAGGTGCCCGGGAACTTCATGCTGTAGGCCAGCTGATAGGGCGGGATGCCCTGCAAAAGCAGTTGGCCAGTGTAAGCATACTCGCCCTCGTCCCGCTCCAAGGGCAACCCAAGCAGGCGAATTCTGGCCGTCAAAACGACGATAAGGGTCGCGCCGAGCAAGAGCCATACGGTGAGGCGAAGAGAGTTTGGGTGGCGGGCTTGTTTCAGATTCACGTGATGCGGGCGCGAGGCAACTGAGTTTGGCCGATTCAATGGCGTTGCCAAGGGGAGTTTGGCCTTTTGGGTGTGGCATAGGCCGTGCTTCTTGTGGTTATCGTAATTATGGTCACAATAAGCATCCGCCCTTACTCACTTCGCAGAGTCGCCTTGGTCGGTTTTGCCCTCTTTTGTCTCTCCTGCCTCTCCGCTTTTGCCCAGTCCGCTTACATTACGGTTAATTCCACGCCCTATGACCGGCAAATGACCCGTATCCGGCCGATTCTTAGCTCAGCCTCGGCGCGCAAGGACGAAAGTATTTCAATCTCGTTGGTGAATCATTGGATCGGAAACCTGAGGGCGATTCCGTACGGCTTCTCCATGGAATGGAAAACTCCCGAAGAGGTCCAACTCGGCGCCTACGCCGATTGTAAGGGCAAAGCAGTTGCGCTTTACAATGCGATGCATTCACGCGGAGTCGAAAATGTCCGGCTCGTAATCGGAAAACGCATGTGGACCAGCCGCAAGACTCACGCCTGGCTCGAGTGGACCACCGCCGGCGGAACATACATTCTCGATCCGACCATCAATTGGAGCGCATTCCGCGCTGAACGTGCTGGGCGGTCGTCGTACATACCCCTTTACGCTTATGCCGGGACAAGGAAGTATCGAGCCGCAACAAGCACGGGCCTTCTTACTAGCAACCGCCTCCTCGGCGGGCAACACGTCGCCAGCAGGCTCTAGTCGCTGGGACGATCGCGTTAAGGTTCCACAGTTTCGACCGGCCTGATGGCCGGCCGCTGTTTTTGGCATGTTGTCGCCAAGCGGCGCCAGCCATGAAAAATAATTTCAGGGGCGGGGCGAAGATTTGTATTGTCAAAAAAGGCGTTGCCAGCGTATTATCGTTTTTTGTAGCTATGGAAATTATGAGCGCACCCTTCTCTCGCTTTTATCGAATTGTCGCGCTGACCTTTTGCCTCGTTCTCGTACAGGCCTTGGTTGCGACTGCCGGGCAACTTGCACTGAACAACGTCGCCCGCGTTAGCATTGGCGCCCGGGTCGACGACAAAATCGCAGAAGCGGCCCTGATTTCAGGTCAGCCAGGCGTCGGTTATGCCTTGCTCGATGGACAAACCGAGCTCGTACTTTCACTTTCCAAAATCGAAAATATCGACATCGTGTCGTTTTTGAACAACGGCACAAAGGGCACCGTAACCGTTGCGACGTCTAATTCGAAATTGGCCACTGGCAGTCTCCAATGGCACGAAATCGCGAAGCAGGATCTGACCGCCAACGTCACCAAAATAAAACTTGGCCCGGCCGAAGCGAAGTATGTGAAGTTTACTTTTAACGTTGCCAAGTCCGGTCGTATTGCGGAGCTCGCAGTTTACTCAACGACGAAACTAACACTCGCCAACACGGATTTGGTCGATGGCAAGGACGCAAAAGATTTTGGCGGAGGCAAGGAGGCCAAGGAAGTTGCGGAAGGGCCACCAGAAGAAGGACCGCCGCCAAATCTTCCCGATCCGCCGTCGTTTGTTTTTGTTCCGATCCTCAGCCCATAACGGTCTGCCGTTAGGTATTTTTAATTAAAGAGACCCACCCATGATCGCGGTGGGTCTTTTTTCGCTAACTCAATCCGGCGAGCGTCGGCCTTTCAGAGCTCGTCTCGAATGATCTTAAAAATCTGCGTATTGTCGATTGTGCCGTGTAACATCTCCGTGCCAGGGCCGCTTCCGAATGAGACGACATCCTCCACCGTTTCCAAAGCCGATCTGGTGTAAAATGCCGCCGGCTCGGTTTGATCTTTTCGGGTAACTTCGTTCGGGTTGGCGGGCGTTTGTTTTTCCGGGCCTTTCGCAGCGCCGTAGGATTGAACCCCCTTTGGACCGGTTGCCCAAGTCATCCACGGTTCGCCTGACGGATTCAATCCGAGTAACGCGATTCCGCTGTCCTTGCGGAATGGAAAACCGTTCACGTGCAACCCACCGATCGCCGTGTCGCCGCTCACAATGATTGTCGATTTCGGTCCGGCGTAACGCTGCGCTGTTGAGAGCGTGCGATCGAGCTCGGCGGTTTCGGTTAACGTTTTTTCCGCATTGTTCGTTTCGGCCGCTTTTCGCATACGACCCGCGTCGACGATGAGCAGGTAACCGCGCTGATTGAATTGCAACAACTCAATCGCGCGCCGCACCATGTCGGACAAAGCGGGTTCGTCATTCCAAGCGGCCTGATTGCTACCGCTATTTCCGTCCGCAAACGCTCCGAAGAGTTTCGGCCGCCGCCACACCGGAATGGATTCCAATTCGGCTCGGGTCCGGACTACGTCGAAACCGCGTTGGCGCAATTCTAACACAAGATCGCGATTGTCTTGTCGTTGCCCCTGTTTTGCTTCGGGCAGAAATTCAGCCGTGCTCATTCCCATGCAGATATCGATCTTGCTGCCTTCGACGAGTTGACGCGCAATTTGATCACTGTCGTTCGCGTTCGGCGCATGGGCATAAAAAGCCGCGCATGTCGCATTTGTCAGCGATTCATTTGTCACTAGACCCGTCGCACGTCCCCGACCCCGCGCCAATTCGATAATGTTTGCGAGCGGTTTGCCGGCGGGATCAATCGAGAGGGAGCGATTATTGACTTTAACGCCGGTGGCCAGCGCGCTCGCGGCTGCCGCCTGATCGGAGACTGCAAAATCTCTGGAGTAATTGGTTACCAGCGCGACGTGTGGCATTCTGTCCAGGGCCAAACGCGCATCGGAGCCTCCGAGATAAACACGAGTCAGCGCAATCCGTTCCGGTGCAAGCCCCTCCCCGATAACAAGAATTATCCCGAACGGCTTCTGGACGACCCAATGCTGGAAATAGAGAACCCCCAACCCAGCGAAAACAGCGAGGCACAAGAGCGCGAGCAACTGATTGCGCCATTTCACCAGCGCGATGTAGCTGCGCATCAGTTCAATTGTCAACCCCGCAACCGCGGGAAACCGCTTGTCCGACTTCATAATCTTCGGCAAAGTGCGCGCATATGGCCGGCCCGGTGATGCTCATCATTCGTGATGGCTGGGGGATCAATCCCGGCGGCCAGAAGTCGCGCGAGCAAAATGGCGACGCCACCCTTCTTGCCAGCACACCTTTTCACGACCAGCTCTATCGTGATTATCCTGGTGGCAAACTGAGCGCCAGTGGTTCCGATGTTGGTCTACCCGAAGGCCAAATGGGCAACTCGGAAGTCGGGCATCTGAATTTGGGTGCGGGTCGCGTCGTTCTCCAGGACCTTACGCGAATTAATAAGGCGATTGCCGATGGTGAGTTGACCCGAAATCACGTCGCGCAGGAGACTTTCGCAATCGCGCGCGGACATCGCCTTCACTTGTTAGGCCTGGTTTCCAATGGCGGCGTCCACAGCCATTACGATCACATGATTGCGCTCGCGAACGCAGCCAAGGCTGCAAACGTTGATGAGATTTTCGTGCATGCCTTCACCGATGGACGCGATTCGTCGCCCACCGGCGGACAGGAGTATCTGAAGACCTGCGAAGAACAACTTCGCGAAAGCGGCGCCCAAATTGTGACTGTAGTGGGACGATATTTTGCGATGGATCGCGATCGTCGTTGGGACCGGACCAAGAAAGCA
>CATPAV010000020.1 GCA_955652245.1 uncultured Candidatus Udaeobacter sp.
CTTCTCGGTCCTTTTAAGGCTCATATATATATTAGTGTGTAGCGGCGTTAGGTTCATGGAGAGCGTCGATGATCTCGCCGCAGAAGAGATCAACGAGCTCGAAGGCGTCTTCGTGCTCAACCGCCAGGCTCATGAGAAACTCGGGGCCGGGAGAAGCGCCGAGCCTCTGCTCGACTTTCTCGCTGGCTTCCGAGTACCGCGAGACAGTGGCGGGTGGCACGGTGACGATGATGGGTTGGTTGTCGGTAGCTTTCATAAAGGGCAGTGGTCCGTCACCATTTGTCTTCGGGTGACGGTTGGGGCGATGCAGCCGGTTTGGACTGGTTTAACTGCGTGTCGATTGCGTCGAGGTGGGTACGTAATCGGCTTTGAAAATCCGCGAACCAGCCGCTTGCAAATGTTGTAGCTCAACCGCAGCGCCTGTCCTGGCGCTTCCTCGCCTTGCACGAGAATTGCGTCGCCGATTCCGTCGCACAGCAGCGAGCCGATGTTGGTCGATGCAACCAACAACGTGTCGAGAAAATTTGTTTGGGAAGTGCCGGTCTCTCGCCGAAGAGCGTCCTTCAACAAAATCGGATGCCGCGAACACAATCTCGCCACCAGCAAACGAAACGCCGCGAACACTGGAAGATCGTGTTACGCCGCGGTAAATCAGTCGCTGGAGTCGACCGCCTCCAGCAGCCGCTGAACGTTTCACTGGTCAGAGCCGCGTCGTAGTCGTATTTTCTAAAGAGTTGCTATGCCATTATACATGGACATTCACGAGCTCGGTCACGGGGTTACAGCGGAAGACGTCGCGAAGGATCACGCGCTTGATGTTGAAACGCAGCGCAAGTATGGCGTTGAGTATCGCAAGTATTGGGTGAATGAGGGTGTCGGGAAGGTTTTCTGCCTCGTCAATGCACCAGATTCGGAGACAGCGATCCGGGTACACCGTGAAGCGCACGGCCATGTCGCCGAAAAGATTATTGAGGTACAGCCTGAGGTCGCAGAACTATTCCTCGGCGGCGCCGAAACGAATGCGTCGGGAGCGGTCCTCATTCCTGGTGGCGCAGCCGATGCGCGAGATCCTGGAATCCGAACCGTTCTCTTTACGGATATCGTCGGTTCTACAACCCTGACTCAATCAGTGGGGGATGAAGAGGCGATGGCCCTGCTTAACGTGCACGACACTATCGTCCGAGACGCCCTGGTTTCTTTAAACGGTCGCGAAATCAAGCACACCGGGGACGGCATCATGGCCTCGTTCTTCTCGGCAGCGGCCGCGGTTAAATGCGCAACTCGAATTCAGCGCGACTTGAGCAAGCACAAGGAAAAACGCCACAAATGCCAAATCAAAGTTCGCATCGGAGCGGCAGCAGGAGAGCCGGTGGAGCATCATCAGGATCTTTTTGGATCGACAGTTCAACTGGCTGCGCGGCTCTGTTCCCACGCGGAGCCTGACCAGATTCTGGTGTCGAACGTGGTGGCTGAGTTGTGCATCGGGAAGGGGCTAATGTTCCGCGTACTAGGCGAAGTTTCTTTTAAAGGCTTCGACCGCCCCGTCCGGGTTCACGCGGTCGAATGGCCTGGCGAAGCGACCGGCACGTGGTGATTTACGAGCGCGGTATTTACCCAATCAACCAAGGCGGGACTGGATTCGCGTTGCTGAAGCTGGGAAAAAGGCAATGCGCCTCGTCAATTAGGAGCATGAGCCGCGTTTTGCGAAAGAAATCTTCTACTTTTAGCTGTATCTTGATCGCCTTACGGTTTGAGGCTTCCGGCAACTAAGCGCAGCCCAGCGCGGGGGAGGATCGCTAAAGCCAAGAGTGAGAGCTAACATTCGAAGATCGTCGCAATTGCTTGATCGAATGCGCGCCACAGTTTTCGGCAGGGGCGGCGCCGAGCGATTTAACGGCCTCCTGCAACGACCATCGCTGCGGCGCCCAACTTTATGATCTATGGTCAACTTTTCGGGTGCAATTTTCTGCGCTTGCATCGCGATGCCATGCCGAGACACAATCATCAGAACGAAGGAACGCGCGTTCCGCGCCTTCGAAACTAAGGAGGCAATCAATAATGAAAAAATTCATCCCAATCGTTTGTCTCTCTATCTTGGCGTTAGCGATATCGAAAGCTCAAGACCCGGCGAAGGTGGAT
The DNA here is from genome assembly GCA_955652245.1 of uncultured Candidatus Udaeobacter sp. Classification (GTDB taxonomy): domain Bacteria; phylum Verrucomicrobiota; class Verrucomicrobiia; order Chthoniobacterales; family UBA10450; genus Udaeobacter. Next base: position 2,140 of record CATPAV010000020.1, read on the forward strand.
CCCGCACATTACAAGGTAATCTTTAACAACAGCCAGGTGCGCATTCTGGATGTGCGCCAGAAGCCGGGTGACAAGGCCCCCATGCATTCGCATCCTAACCACGTGGTTTACGCGTTAACCGGCGAGACGCTTAAGTTCACGCTGCCCGATGGCAAAACGAACACCGTCACGTTCAGCGCCGGCCAGGCGACGTGGCGCAATGCCGAGACACACACAGTGGAAAACGTTGGGCAAGAATGAAGCTCACGCTCTGGACATCGAGCTAAAAAAATAAGCGCTGCTGTCCGTCCGGGTGGCGAGCTCGAGATGCGACGCGGCGGCACATCCCGCGCTGGCGAGCTACCGCGACGTTATTTAGCACAGCGAACACGCTACTCGGCGAGTTTTCAAGTACTCGCCGAGTAGGTGCGCAGTTTTATCTGCGGCGAGTCCGCGCGCTATTTCAGCGTGATCTCGCGCATGAGCTTGCTGCCCATGATCTCGCGAATATCGAGGCGTTTCACTGCCATTCCGCGCTGCTCATCGGGTGTGCCCACGGTTTTTCTGGCGATCGGATCGAACTTTTCGCGCGCGTTGTCGAGCGCGGCCATGTTCTTCGATTCCACCATCAGCAGGATGTCGAAGTCCTGCGGTGTGGCGGCATCACCGAGAAGGATCTTGTAATCGAGGATGAGGTCCTGCTTCTTGGCTTCCTCAAGCGAGCCCTTGAAGGTCTTGGCGAGGCCTTTGAGGTAGTCATCGCCCATGCCGTATTTGGCTTTGACCATCGTGATGTTCCAGACCGGCCCTTCGGTATAAGGC
>CATPAV010000021.1 GCA_955652245.1 uncultured Candidatus Udaeobacter sp.
AAATCCAAGTGAAGTTGCGGCGACCGCAAACTCCCCATTTAACTTTCCGTCTTTGATGTCGATTTCGCCGTTGAGCTGCGCCGCACCGCTCAACTTGTGCGGTATTCCGGCGGTCGCCTTTTGCAGATCCGGCGCGGTCAACGCAACCTCCAGCGTCGCCGGGCTGTAACCGAATTCCTTTATGTTGCGCGGCAATTCACCCGAGCCCTTAAGATGAAACTGGTTCTCGCCCTGGATGAGGTCGCCCGTTTGCAGAACCGCCGTGCCGTTTCCGGCGGAAATCTGAAAGATACCGCGATCGAACGCGATTCCTTGCTGCTGAAAATTGCTGAATTGCGCAATCAGTTTTCCCTGCCAGGTGCGCGGTGCACTGATCAAGCCACTAAGATCGACATCCAACTTTTCTATTTGCCCGCGAATGAAGTCTTCCGGAAGTGCCACATATTTATTAATGACACCGGTGGGAATGTTCTCGGCATGTAAATGGAGATCGGTATTAAGCGATGATTGCGCTTCATTCAGCGCGAAAGAACCGGAAAGCTTTCCGGCTCCGACGGAATAATCTAAATTAATAGCGAGCTTCCTTTCGCCGATACGCGATGCATCAACGCGCAGCTCGCGAACACGCTCGTCATTTGAGAGGGCCACTTCGCGCAAGATCAGGATTCTGTTCGTGTAGCTTGTCTGCGCGGCCACTTTCAACCACATCTGGCCACCGACCAGTTGTAACTTGTCGATCTTTAATTGCCCAGGATTCCGCGGATCCAAATCAAGATCGACATGTTCCATCACGAAATCATGCGGACGATTTCGTACGATGACAGTTGCATCGACTAAATGTACTCGTTTAGGAAAGACATCGGGCAATGTGATTTTCTTTTTCGGATCCGGCGGGCTCGGCCGCAGCGGCACCTTAGCCGGGTTCAAGACAATGCGCGCCGAACGCACATCCAGGGTCTTGATTGAAGTGAGTCCATCTCGCAACGGCGCCAACAAACCGTAATCGACGCGCGCAAAGTCGACATCGATCGATTCGACATCGCTCGGCCCGGTCGGAAACACGTGCAGGTTTCGCACGGTCAGATTCGTAAACAGATTTCCTTCGAGGCGAAAATTAGCCTTCAAATTTTCTCTGGCAGCGTAGTGCAATGCCACTTGTCGCCCAATGGCTAACAGGATTGGGCGGTGAAAAATTGCGAGAAGCGCCACGCACACAGCAAGCGCCGTCGCCGCGCGACGCCATGTTCTGCGCGTCTGCGCCTCTGCCTGATGGTCTTCGGCCACTACGGCAACTGTATTTCCACCGTGGGAAAGAGTAAATAGCGCTGTCGGGCGCACCTAAGGACGTCACCTATTCCTGCCGCCGAGTTCCAAGACCAGGTATGCCATCATCCTGGGCGCGGAAACGGATTTGATGTCGGACTGACTGCCTACTCCGCCAAAATCTCGAACAACTACAAGTGCAAGCCGATCGGTTACGAGATCGCGTAGTTCGCGATTGCACGCAACTATATCCGGCATCACGTTTTCGGCAGCGTCGAATGAATCCTGATAAGCTTTTCGATTATCTCGACGGCAGATTGTCTGCGGCGGAACGTGCAGCGCTGGAGAAGCAATTGATTTCGGATCGACAGTTGCAACATGAACTGGCGGTCGCGCGACAGATCCACGTGGGCGTGCATGGTGATTCTCGCGAGGTTCTGCTGCCGAGCGAAACGGACGTTTCCGCGCGCGGGCGGAAACTGGCACTCCGCGTAGGCGCGGCGTTCATCATTCTCATGGGCGTGAACGTTGGGTTTGGCCTTTGGTTGATTGCACGACACGAAACGAAAAATCCCAACCTGGCATTGCACGAAACACAGATGCGACAACAAATAACGAAAGCGCTCGAGCACGCCGCGACGACGCTGACTCCTGCGCCGCTCGGCGTGAGCGAGATTACGGTCCCGACGGCCTTAGGACGATTGAATGCTGTTGCCAACGAAATCGTCACGATCGCGGGCCAGCTCGGCGGTTCCGCAACCAAGGGACTTCCGGATCAGCATCGTCTTAGCGTTCTTGTCGATCTACCTTCGAATCATGAATCGGAATTTCGTGCTGCGCTTGGCTCAATTGCTGGAGGCGCGCCGTTCTCACCGGCGCCATCGCCTGCCGAAACAGTCGCCTCTGGCTCAGAGAAGAAAAGCTTCGTTGTGGAAATTATCGAGGCCCTGCCAGAGCAACACTGAGAGTTACTGCAAACGCAAATCATGCGATGATCGCTGTCACGTTCGCTTTGCCGGCGGAAAGCTCAGGGTTCTTGCACCTCGTCCATAACAAAACACGGATCGATCGAAATGGTATCACTACGATCGCCGGCGAGATCGACGATCGCACAATTGAAGTCTTTCATACCGGTGTCGGGAAAAAAGTTTGCCGACAACGAATCGCGCGTTTTCTCCAGGATCGACAACTCGATTGTTTAATCAGTGCGGGGTTTGCAGGCGCGCTTAACGATCAATTGGACGTTGGCGATCTCTTGCTGGCCCAGAACTTCTCGACAGCTGAATTGGGCGAAGCGCGCTCTTTGCTGGTAAATCTGCCGATCCATGTCGCCAATCTTCTGACTGTGCCGTCGATGATCGATTCCGACGAGGAGCGAAACAAAATTGCGCGAGCGACAGGCGCGGCGGCGGTCGATATGGAAACGGAGTTTATCGCGCGTGCTTGCGCCGAGCACGGCGTTCCACTGCTTTCGCTCCGCGCGATCAGCGATACACCGCGTCAGCCTTTTCCAGCGCCGGCGCACGTTTTGTTCAATATCGAACGCCAACGAACCAGCGTGATGAGGCTGGTGCTGTATCTCTGCAAGCATCCAACGCGCTTGCCGGGATTGATTCGCTTTGCGAGTCAGATCGCCCGGGCACGCGAAACGTTGACGGAGGCACTTGTAGCTGTAGCCACGGCTCTGTGAGCCGTCGACGTTTTCTCATTTCTTTACCTAACCGGACACAAGCCGGTGGCTACAAATTCTTCGCGGGCTCAATATGGACAAGCACGTCGGCCACACGCGAATCGTTCTGCTGGATTGCCGCTTTGACTTGATGCGCAATCTCATGTCCCTCGCGGACGGAAATGCTGTCCTTAACGCCGACGTGAAGATCGACATAAAAATCGAGCCCCATTTTGCGCACCCGGCATTTCTCAACCTCGATGACTCCAGGCACGGATCTCGCTGCCCTGCGAATAGACCTGACAATTTTACCGCCCGGCGCCGTATCCATGATCTCGTACAACGCGGGGCGCAACAGACGATAGCCATTTGCACCAATCAGCGCGCAGGCAAAGAGCGCGGCCCAGTCGTCGGCGCTTTGCCATGGCTCCCCGCCGATGAGCGCAACCGAAATACCGATGAACGCGGCAATGGAAGTTATTGCGTCAGTGCGATGATGCCATGCGTCGGTTTGCACAGCGGTACTTTCGACATTCCGGCCGAACCGAATGACATATCGATACAAAGTTTCCTTCACAATCACAGCCACGATGAGAACCACGAGCGTGAAAGGCGCAGGTCGATGATGCGGCAGAAAGATTTCGCGCACACTTTGAATGGCCAGGCCAAGCGCAGCGGCCAGGACGCCGATCGCAACAATCACTGCAGCAATCGGCTCCGCTTTTCCATGACCGTAGGGATGAGTCGGATCCGGCGGACGCGCTGCAACTTTTAAACCTCCCCAGATCACAATGGAACCGCCGATGTCCATCGCGGATTCAATTCCATCAGCGATCAACACATACGCGTTACCGAAAAAACCGACGACAATTTTTACCGACGCCAGCATGATATTAATGGCGAGACCAAACAGCGCGATGCGCGCGCCGGTTTGCAGATTAATTGCGGAAGCGTGAGGATGTCGTTCCGGCGACATTGATGAATAGAACTATAAACGCGGCGGTTTACGAAACGCACGGAAATCCAGCGGATGTTTTGAACATCGAGACACAGCCCTGGCCGACACCGGCGTCGGACGAAGCGGTCGTGCAAATGCGCGCCGCGCCGATTAATCCAGCAGACCTGAACCAGATCGAGGGAAAATACCCGGTTCGGTCGCAACTTCCGGCGACGCCAGGATTCGAGGGCGCGGGTGTAGTTGTCGATCTTGGCAAGAGTGTGAAAAGCCTCACGGTCGGCGCCCTCGTGATCCTGCCGCACAATCTCGGGACGTGGCGGGACGCCGTTTCAGTGAAAGCGAGTGAGTTGGTGACTGTTCCGTCAGAGATCGATCCGGTTCATGCCGCAATGCTAAAAATAAACCCGATGACGGCCTGGCGTTTGCTGCACGATTATGTCGATCTAGAAACTGGAGATTGGCTCATTCAAAACGCCGCAAATTCCGCCGCCGGCCGGGCGGTGATCCAAATCGCGCATGATTTGGGTTACAAAACCGTAAACGTCGTTCGACGTGAGGAATTGGTCGATGAGCTGCGCGCGGAAGGTGGCGACGTGGTGCTCGTCGATGGAGAAAATCTTCGCGAAGAAGTAAAAAATGCGACGAACAGCGCCGCCATTCGTTTGGGACTAAATGCTGTCGGCGGCGACAGCGCGTTGCGCCTCGCAAATTGTCTCGCGCCAGGATCCACGGTGGTGACCTTCGGCGCGATGAGCTTGCGGCCATTGAAAATTCCAAATGGTCTGCTCATTTTCAAAGACCTGCGCTTCCGCGGGATTTGGATTAACAAATGGTACAATAACGCGACGATGGACGAGCGAATGGAAGCTTTTCGGCAGCTTTTCGAAATGGCGAAGCGCGGACTGCTGAAAACGAAAGTGGAAAAGGCGTATCCGCTAAGCGAAGCCAAAACTGCCGTTGCACATGCCGCGCAAGGAAAGCGCAGCGGCAAAATCATTTTTGAATTCGGCGCGTGATTGTAATCGTTGTCGGTGCGGGCATAAACGGCGTTACAGCTGCGATTGAACTAAAGAAGCGCGGCCACAAAGTGATTCTGCTTGATCCAGGACCGCTGCCGCATCCGCTGGCCGCGTCCACGGACATCAGCAAAGCGGTTCGAACCGCCTACGGTGCAGACGAAGAATATGCCGCGCTTGCGGAACGCTCAATTCCACTCTGGCGTGAGTGGAACCGAGAGTTCGGCGCTGAGTTATATCACGAAGTCGGCTTCTTGTTTCTGCGGCAGCAGCAAATGCAACCCGGCGACTTTGAATTCGAAAGTTTAAAAGTGCTGGAGCAACATGGCCGCAAAGTTGAGCGCATCGATTCCGCGACCTTGCGCGAATGCTTTCCGGCATGGAACGCAGAACGTTACTGCGACGGCATTTTCGAGCGACAGGCTGGCTACGTTGAGAGTGGACGCGTGGTCGCGCTGCTCGTCGAGCGGGCAAAATCGCTC
>CATPAV010000022.1 GCA_955652245.1 uncultured Candidatus Udaeobacter sp.
GCGCGATTTCGAAAAAGAACAAAGTTGTCCGCTCGTTCATCGGCGCCGGTTATTCCGATTGCATCACGCCGCCAGTCATTCAGCGAAACATTCTGGAAAATCCCGGCTGGTACACCGCTTACACGCCGTACCAGGCTGAACTCGCTCAAGGCCGACTGGAAGCGCTCCTCAATTTTCAGACGATGATTGTCGATCTTACCAAGCTCGATGTTGCGAATGCGTCTCTTCTCGATGAAGCCACCGCCGCTGCCGAAGCAATGGCGCTTTGTCATGCAGTCGTTCCCAATCGGCAAGTTTTCTTCGTCGCGGACGATTGCCATCCGCAAACCATTGAAGTCGTTCGCACCCGCGCGAAGCCGCTGAGCATCGAGATCAAGATCGACAAGTTTTCGCAGTTCAAATTCGACAAAACCGTTTTTGGCGCGCTTGTCCAGTATCCTGCCACGGATGGCGCGATTTACGATTACACTGAGTTTGTCAGGCAAGCGCACGAGGCGGGCGCGCTCGCGGTGGTCGCAGCGGATATCCTTGCACTGACATTATTAAAACCGCCGGGCGAATTTGGCGCCGACGTCGCGATCGGGAATACGCAGCGCTTCGGTGTGCCCCTCGGATTCGGCGGACCACACGCCGCGTACTTTGCCACCCGTAACGAACATAAACGTCACATGCCTGGGCGGCTGGTCGGCGTCTCTCACGATGCTGAAGGCCAGCCAGCTTACCGCCTCGCACTGCAAACGCGGGAGCAACATATTCGGCGCGATAAAGCTACCAGCAATATTTGCACGGCGCAGGTATTACTCGCAGTCATCGCTTCGATGTACGCGGTTTATCATGGACCGCACGGTCTTCGCGCAATCGCCGAACGCGTTCATCGCCTGATCAGCCAGCTCGCACAGAGTCTGCGCGCTCTCGGCCTTACCGTTATGCATGAGAACTTTTTCGACACGATCCGCGTCGAGGTCGAATCGAGCAGCACGATCATCGAGCATGCGGAAAAAGCGGGCTGCAACTTGCGGCCGTTCGGACCGCGAGCCGTCGGCATCTCATTCGATGAAACGACAACCACTCGTGACATCGAGTTGTTGATGTCGATCTTCCGTGGCACTCACGTCCGCGATTTTGCTGATGATGATCTAGGCGAACCGCCAATTCGCATTCCGCAATCCGCATTCCGCAATTCCGATTTCCTGACGCATCCTATCTTCAACACGCACGATACCGAGACAGAAATGCTCCGTTATCTTAAAAAACTCGAATCGCGCGATCTGTCCCTAACCACTTCGATGATTCCGCTCGGTTCGTGTACGATGAAACTGAATGCGACCGCGGAAATGTTTCCGATTTCATGGCCGGAAATCTCCAAGGTGCATCCGTTTGCGCCGAGTGATCAGACCACCGGTTACACGGAGATTTGTAAGCAATTGGAAGAATGGCTCGCCGAGATTTCAGGCTTTGCTGCCGTTTCATTGCAGCCCAATGCTGGATCGCAGGGAGAATTTGCCGGGCTGCTCGCGATCCGCGACTATCACGCGTCGCGCGGCGAAGCTCATCGTAATATCTGTCTCATCCCTACCTCGGCGCACGGGACAAATCCCGCCAGCGCAGTGATGGCCGGTTTTAAAGTTCTCTCAGTTGCGTGTTTGAAAGATGGCGATATCGATCTTGCCGATCTGCGCGCAAAAGCAGATGAGCATGCACGCGATCTCGCCGGATTAATGGTGACATACCCTTCGACGCATGGCGTTTTCGAAACCACTATTCGCGAAATTTGCGAAGTCGTGCACGCGCACGGCGGCCAGGTTTATATGGACGGGGCGAACATGAACGCGCAGGTCGGTCTCTGCCGCCCCGGCGATTACGGCGCGGATGTTTGCCATTTAAATTTGCACAAGACGTTTTGCATTCCTCATGGTGGCGGCGGGCCAGGCATGGGCCCGATCGGTGTGGCGAAACATCTCGCGCCGTTTCTACCGCGCCAATTCGTGCTCGATCCAGAAACAGGTCGCATCGTTTTTGGCGAAGGCGAACGAGGAAAACGGCCGCCGATTGGCAACATCGGCCCGGATTATCAACATGGCGGGGGCAAAGGCGGAATCGTGTCCGCAGCACCATATGGCAGCGCGAGTATTCTGACGATTTCGTGGATGTACATCCGCATGATGGGCCCAGCCGGATTAACCGAAGCGACTAAGATTGCGATCTTAAATGCAAACTATATTGCAAAGCGGCTCGATCCGTATTTTCCAGTCCTTTTCAAAGGCAAGCATGGCCTGGTTGCGCATGAATGCATTCTCGATCTTCGACAATGGAAGGATGCCGGAATCGAAGTGGAGGACGTCGCTAAACGTTTGATGGATTATGGATTTCACGCGCCAACGATTTCCTGGCCCGTGGCCGGAACGATGATGGTCGAACCCACCGAGAGCGAACCAAAACACGAGCTTGATCGTTTTTGTGACGCGCTGATCTCAATCCAAGCAGAGATTGAAGCGATCGCGAATGGAAAAACTGATCGGAAAAACAATGTCTTGAAAAACGCGCCGCACACGGCTCGGCAAATTGCCTCGGACAAATGGGACCGTCCTTACTCACGCGAACAAGCAGCTTTTCCCGCGCCGTGGACACGCGAGCACAAATTCTGGCCCGCCGTCGCCAGGATCGATAACGTTTACGGCGATCGAAATCTTTTCTGCTCCTGCCCGCCTCTCGAAGAATCTGTGTAGCGGCGGTCTGTTAGCGCCGAAAGAGCGCGGCTGCAATTTTATCCTTCCGGCGCAAGCTCAGGGGCGGCGACGACGCGTGTCGGCACAAGCCGTAGTCCTGGGCCGGTTATTTCCTCAGCCGCCGCAGGACCGGCCTCGTGATATTCGGCGTCTCCGTTGACCTCCCAGAGATCGTAAAGGTTCGTGTCGGCCAGAATATTTTCGACGCAGAGCATCGCGGTCATCATGGCGTGATCCTGATTGTTATACTTGTGCATGCCGTTGCGGCCGACGAGGTGCAAGTTCGGATAACGATCCTCCAGTTCCTGGCGGATCGTTGCGACGTGCCGCGCGTAATCGTCATCATAAACGGGATATGCTTTTTTCTGACGAACGACACAGCCATCGATCAAGTCCCCCTCTTTGGCCAAGCCGATCTTAATCAGCTCACGCTTGGCCAACTCGATCAAGTCGCCATCGCTCGAATCCCAAAGACCGTCGTGCTCAAAGCAGAAATATTCGAGGCCATAGCAGACCTTATCGGAATCGGGCACCATCTCTGGCGACCAGGAGCGGAAGTTTTGGACGCGACCAACCTTCACGCTTGGGTCGTGAATGTAGATCCAATTGTCATCGAACATATGTCGACCTTTCAGGATGAGCATGACGGTAAGAAAGTCGCGATACATGAGGCTTTCGGCGGCGCGTTTAGTTCGCTCGCTGACTGCCGGAGATAATCCGCATACCAGTTCCCGCATCGGTGCGGATGAGATGACATGTTCGGCTTCGATTGCGTGCAAACCACCCTGTCGATCTTTGTATTCAACCGTCCAACTGCTCGAAACCTCGTCGTGGGAACAGCAAATCACTTTACATCCCATCTCGAGCTTGCCACCCATCACCTTCATCTTTTCAGCACACGCTTCCCACATCATGCCGGGACCTCTCCGCGGATAACGGAAGGAATTGATGAGCGTCTTGATTACTTTCGTGCGATCCCCATTGTAGCGCTGCGGAAAGAGCGCGTTCTTGATCGCGCTGCCGAGCGAAAGTCCTTTTATGCGCTGCGCGGCCCAGTCCGCGGAAATTTCCCTGCAGCTCATGCCCCAAACCTTTTCGGTGTAGCTCTTGAAGAATGTCTTGAAGAGTCGTTTGCCGAACTGGTTGCTCACCCACTCCTCAAAATTGCGAGGATTGCGCACCGGAAAGAGGCGCGCTTTCAACCAAGAGAGGACGCAAAGAATGGATTTGAGGATGCCGAGCTTCAGCAACGCTTCAAACGGCTTGAGCGGATAGGAAAAAAACTTGCCGCCGTAAAAAATACGTGACGAACGCGGCCGTACGAGCATGTCGTTAGGCAAAATCTCGGTCCACAAATCTTCTACTGCTTTGGATTTGGAAAAGAAGCGATGCCCGCCGATATCGAAGTGAAAACCTTTGTAGGTGGCGGTGCGCGAGATGCCGCCGACGTAAATCGGATCGGCTTCCAAGACGGTAACCTCGACTCCCTCCTTTGACAGAAGGTAGCCCGCAGTCAAACCTGCTGGCCCCGCACCAATGACGGCGACTTTTGTTTTCATACTACGCGACCCAATTCCCCCGGGTAAAATTCCAGACGTACCAACCCTGTACGCTTAACCCAGCAGCGCTGACTAACACTGCTGTCGCCATTTCAAATGCCCGCAGAACGATCGGCGACTTGTGAAGTTGACCTAGAATATTCAAAAGTGCCAGCACGATTAGCGCGTGCACGCAAAATTCGTAGCGGAGCATGCTCTCCATCTCCACACAGGCCACTCCGCTGACTGAAATGTAATAGATTACCGCAGCGCAGAAATAGAGGCCGGCCCGTGTCGACCAGCCGGCCAACCGGCGAATCGCTGGAAGCAGTTCGCAAATTGCAATCGCGAGAAGGAGCAACGCGCCCAAGGTCATCGACATCTGGCTCGCCTCGGTCGGATTATCCAGTGCCGGACCGAGCCAGCGATAACTCGACGGCTTAAACACTGCCAGGTAATCGGGAACAATCCCCCAGCCGGCTGCTTGCGTGAGCATATAAACGTCCCAGTGGCCCCAGCGCAGTTGGCAGTAAATAAAAAACGAGAGCGCGCCCAATGTCGTCACGAGCATCAAACCAATCGCCGATGCGTGTTTACAGAACCAGGCCCGCGGCTCACGGAACCCGTTCCGTTCCGTGAAGAGGGAGCGCACCACTGGAAACGCAGCACAGACGATTCCCACAATCCGCGTCGCGGACATCACGATACCGTGCAAGGCCGCCCACACTTTCGCGGCACGACCGTCGGTGCTGCTCCAATAGATGAAGCCCAGCAAAGCCATGAGAAAAAGCGATTCCGAATAGCCCGCGATCAGAAAGAAGGCGGCCGGATGGGCAACAATCGACAACGCGCCGAAGAATTGCAGCGCAGGGGAAAGATTCCAGCGGCCGCAAAAGAGAAAGAAATAGCTCCAGAAGCCCCAGGCTGCGATCTGGGCGGTAATCAGCAGCGCGTTGTCTGTATCGATGTGGAGTCCGTAACGAAGCACAGAAGCAATCGCGGGATAGGCGGGAAAAAAAGCAACGTTGGAAACTTCCATCACCTTATGATTAATGGGAGGCACGATAGTTCGGTAGCCGCGGTCAACGATGTTCATGAACCAATAGCTATCGTGTTGGACAAGGGTGGAATAGCGGTACGAAAGCGGCCCCTCCGGGGCAAGCAGACCGACCGCCATTGCGATCTGCATCAAAGTCACGAGCAAAGCCGCAAACAACGGCTTAAACGCGGACGACGAGCGAATCATGACGTCACAAGTGGGAAGCGCCGAGGAGATAGGAA
>CATPAV010000023.1 GCA_955652245.1 uncultured Candidatus Udaeobacter sp.
AGCATCGCGAGCGCAATGAAGCTGAAGGCGACCACGATGAGGATGACGCCGCGCCAGTTAAAATTGGGCTCGTTCCCGCGGGATTTATTCTCCTTCTGAGAGTTACGATCGGGTTGAGGCATGGAATTAAAACGCTTTACGCGCAAATGCAGGTTACCATGAAGGGTTTTTCAATGCAAAGAGCAGGGCGGTTTTGGGAAAAGGTGAGAGGTGATAAATGAATAGTGAAAAGATCGACATCGCGAGAGTTGAAACGTTGAATTGGTAAAGGAGTCGGAGACACCGCAGTCTCTTGCCTATATATCGTGGCTGCAGATTGCGTCGCTCGTCGGTTTCAGGTAAAATTTGAACTCCGAATATTGAAATGACAGAACTGGTTTCATCGGTTGCAGATAAAATCGACCGCGCCGTGCAACGCGTTACACCGCTTGCCTATCGCGTGCGGCGGACCGGCCGCCGTCTGATGCGCCGCGCCTTGCGCAAGCCCCGCAGTGTCTCGGAAGGGCCAAACCTGCTGCCTCTGTTGATTCAAGTGCTGGCAAGTTTCACGAAGGCCGATGGCGTTCTGCTTGAGGAAGAGATCGACTCAAGTCTCGGTTTTTTGCGTTATGATTATCCGGAGGCGGTTTACTCGGAACTGCGACAGTTGTTCCGGCAGGCGCTTTACGAGCGGCAGGACCTCGCGGCGATGGCGCAGAAACTCGGCGCACAACTCAACACAGAGCGCAAGATTATGCTCGGAGTTCAGCTTTACGACCTGATCTCCCAGGCGGGATTGAAGCAGGAGCAAGTCGTCGCATTCTACTCCTTCATGTCACAGCTTGGCATGGCCGCGCAAGCCATCGACATTGTTTACCAACTTAATGCATCGGAGGACTCCGATCCGTCGATCTACCAGCGGGGCGCGTCGCCCCTGGAGTCGCTCTCGTTCGGTATCGATGGGAAGGCAGATGTGACCCTTAAGAACCTCGACGGCAATGATCGCTTGATGGCATTCCGCTATCATGATCTCATTTTGCTGAAAAATTACAGCGGGCAGAACGTGTCGGTGCGAGGACGGCCGCTGGTGCGTGGCGGGTTCTGCCGAATTTACCCTGGCCAGCGGATTCTGGTTGGCGATCAGGTGCTCAGCTATCAGGAGCTGGCGCAATATTTCAACGCCAAGAAGAATGTTTCGCTTCCGCAGATTTTCATCCGCGTAAACAGGGACTCGGATGAAGTGGAACTGGAGCGCTCGCGGACGCGCGAAAGCTCGCTCCGGATTACTTTCGGCTTGAAGGTGCGGGTGAAAGCATTGCGCGATGTCGATGCTGAGCTGAAGGGGACAAAACTGAGGGCCGGGACGCAGGTCGAAGCGACTTTGGAAGACAGGATCATTTTCCACAACGACAGCGAGATGGATTTGATCGATCTGCGCCGGCGGGCTCGTGCTTTGGGCGGCCGGTTTCAACTTAAAGCCTCCAAATCCGAATATTTGGTTTCGAACGATCCGAGTCGGCTGGAAGCTGGCGATATTTTGCTTTCACCGGGGACGAGCGGTGATGTGCTGTTGAAGATTTTTTGCGATTACGATCAGCGGGTCGGCCTGCTGGAGGTGATCGAAGCCGATCGCCCGATCATGGTGGGCGACACCCCCGTGCGCGCAACCGCGCCGCTGAAGGATGGCGACACCATCCGAATCGATGTCGGACAATTTCTTCGTTGCAATTTTTCGGAACGAATCATCGAGGAAGAGCGCAATATCATTCGCTCTCTCGAGGTGAATGAAGTCACTCATCGCTTCAGCAACGGCGAAATCGGGCTGGAGGGAATTTCCTTCGGAGTCACTCGCGGCGAGCTCGTTTGCGTGATGGGCGCAAGTGGTTCGGGAAAAAGTACCCTCCTCAGAGTGCTTGCCGGACAACTTCAGCCGACCAGCGGCGAGGTCATCCTCAACGGACAGTCGCTTTACTTGAACCTCGACGCACTCAAGCGCTACATCAGTTACATGCCGCAGCAAGACGCGTTCGACGAACACCTCACGATCGGCGAAAACCTGCAGTTTGCGGCGGCGATTCGTTCACCGCACCTCTCACGACGCGATCGCACGCGCCGCCTGGATGCAAAACTGATCGAGCTCGGTTTGGGCGAACGCCGGGACGCCGTCGTGGGCAGCGCGGAGAAGAAGACATTGAGCGGGGGCGAGCGCAAACGTCTCAATATCGGGCTCGATATGATCGGAATGTCGGACGTTTATCTTTTCGACGAACCGACTTCCGGCCTCTCCTCGAAAGACTCCGAACATGTGATCGAGATTATTCGCGGCATGGCGCACAACAAGATCATCATTGTCACCATTCACCAGCCCAGCTCGAAACTCTTTCAGATGTTTCACAAGGCAATCCTGCTCGATAAAGGCGGCCGGCTTGTCTTTTTCGGAACGCCCTCGGACATGCTTCGCTATTTTGCCGAAGCAGAACATCAACATCAGTTCGGTGCCGAACTAGGCGCATGTCCATCATGCGGAACAACGCGCCCCGAATTCATTTTTGACGTGCTCGAGACACCGCTGCGCGATATCAGCGGCGACATTATTTACGAAGAAAACAGTCGTGGGCAGCTCATCGCGGCGCGCCGTTATTCGCCGGAATTCTGGCGCGACAAATACGAAGCGTTTCGATTGATCCAGGACGTCAAGCAAGTTTCTCTGCGCAAAGAACCGGGCGCGCCCGTTCCCGCAGCCCCGATCCAAAGAAAACGCCTGCCATTTCGCTGGCACGACGAATGGACCCAATTCCGCACGCTGTTGCGCCGCGCTTTTATGAGCAAACTGCGTAATCGCGCCAACCTCGTCATCACCATTGGCGTTTCGCCTGTGCTGGCGTTGCTCATCGCAACGATTCTGCGTTACTCCGAGAGTGGCCAGTACGATTTCGCCTCGGCTTATCACATTCCGACTTTTTTGTTCCTCGGCCTGATCGTCGCGATGTTTCTCGGCTTGACCAATAGCGCCGACGATATCATTCGCGATCGGGCCGTCCTGCAACGCGAGCGCAATCTGAATGTTCGCCTCTCTTACTACGTGATCTCGAAAACGCTCACTCTCGGAATTTTTGCGCTGATTCAATGCGTGCTTTTTGTCCTGATCGGCAACTACGTCCTGCAAATCCGCGGGATGTTTTGGATCGATCTCGGGATCATGTTGATGACAGCCATGGGTGGCATATCACTTGGCCTCGTGATCTCTTCGCTCGTTGCCGACCCAAAGACTGCCGCCAACATCGTCCCACTCGTCTTAATTCCGCAGATTATCATGGGTGGCGCTCTCATTAAATATGAGGACATGAACCGAAACCTGGCCCTTCTTTATACGCTGTCACACTGGTTCTCCGAACATCCGAGCATGGACCAGGGCAAGAAGATGGAGAGCAAACTGCAGGTGCCATTTGTTTGTCAATTCATTGCCATGCGTTGGTCCTATGAAGAAACGATCGTCGCGCAAGCCAAGCTCAACCCGCTTACCCGCCGGCAAGATCGGACGCAGCGGGAGATCGACCGGATTGTTGCGGAGCGTCGACAAGATCCTGCCGAAAATAAACGGCTGGAGGAGCTGAAGGAAACGCTCGCTCTGCTTTCCGGGCTCGAAGCCAATTCCGTCAGCGAGCTCGATCATTACCTCACCATGGTGGATCAGATCCTCGATCGTAAACGGTCGTTCGACCGCGCTCTCTTCAACAATGCGACTGGGCCGGTTACAGCCGAACAGATTTATGTGAACCAAAAAGTTTCCGATCTGATCTCAAACGCCGAGATGGAACAAAGCGATTATCGCCGCGGCAACCGGCCGAACGTTTTCTTCGGCGCACAAAAACATTACTTCGGCGTTAAAATCGGCGTGTTTGTTTTCAATACGTTTGTGTTGATTGCCTCGACGCTTGGATTGCTGGCCCTGCTCCACTGGATTTTGCGAAGACAGCTGGAAGTAAGAAGGAGCTGAGTGAGAACTAGAAATCGAAAATCCAAAACCCAAACCCGTTTAATCGTCGCTGCCAGCGAGACTGATCCAGACATGCTCTACGCGACGAAGTTTTGGGCGCCCGATCCATTCATTTTCCTAGAGAGAAACGGCAAGCGCACGCTGGTCTTAAGTGATCTGGAAATCGATCGAGGGCGCAAGCAGGCCGAAGCGGATGAATTTATTTCCTTCAATCAGTTAGAGCGCGAAGTGCAGGGAAAATCGAAGAAAGCGCCGCCTTATGAAAAAGTTCTTGCGCATTTTCTCCGAAAACGCGGCGTAAGATCGACAATTGTTCCGGCAAATTTTCCGCTGGGGTATGCGCAGGAACTTGCTGCAAATAAAATCCGTGTTCAGGCGACGAACGGGCTTTTCTGGCCGGAACGCGAAGCGAAATCCGAGAACGAGATTGAAATGATCGGGCGCGCCTTGCGAATTACGGAAAAGGGAGTCAAACGCGCGATTGAAGTTTTGAAAGCGTCGCAGCCTGGCCCTGGAAAACGATTGTGCTGGAGCGGCAAAACTCTGACTTCGGAGATGCTGCGCGCGGAAATTGATTCCACGATTTTACGCGCGGGCGGAATTCCAACCGGCACAATTGTCGCGGGTGGCGATCAGGCGTGCGATCCGCATGAGCGCGGCTTTGGTCCGCTTTACGCGAATTCACTGATTATTCTGGATGTCTTCCCGCGGGACGCGAAGACTGGCTATTTTGGCGACATGACCCGCACGGTTC
>CATPAV010000024.1 GCA_955652245.1 uncultured Candidatus Udaeobacter sp.
CTTGAAAACGCTGCCGACATTTGCAAATGTCTAGAACACGAAGGTCCCCAAATCTTAATATAAAACGACGCGCGCCGCATGGCCAAGGATGTCGATGCTGCGCTGCGCAAAATTGTGCAAGAGCACGGCGGAAAAGGCATCTACGAAGCGAACGAATACGTTGAAAAGCTCAAGAGCGATAAACGCTACAAGCGCGACGTATATTAGGAGCGGCGCGCCCGGTGGTCGCACCTACCGCCCTTTTCGATCTATTTTTCGTTCGTGTAAATCTGTGGCATAGTACGGTTCAACCTAAAATCCATGCACGAGAATACTGAATTCACATTGAGCCGCGATTGCGATGCGATCCAGATTCCGAGCGGGCAGAAAACGACGATCCCGGCTGGAACGCAGGGTGTGATCACCCAGAGTCTTGGGGGAAGCTACACGATTGCAACCTATCAAGGACTGGCACGGATTGCGGAGAAAGATCTGGACGCTTTGGGACTGGAAAAACCGGACGCGGAGACAGTTGAAAAGCGTGCGACCACCACAAATGGTCAGGTTTCAGAAGAAGATGTTTGGAACCAGCTTCGACAGTGCTACGACCCAGAGATCCCGGTGAACATTGTCGATCTCGGCCTTGTTTACGACTGCCGGTTAATCAATAAGCCAGAAGGCGGCACCAAAGTGGAAGTGAAGATGACGCTGACGGCTCCGGGCTGCGGGATGGGACCGGCGATCGCGCACGATGCGCAGAGCAAAATTTTGTCGATTGATGGCGTGGATGAAGCCGACGTCCAGCTCGTTTGGGAGCCGCCGTGGAATCAAAACATGATCAGCGAAGCGGGACGGATGAAGCTCGGCATGATTTGACCGCGTATTCCGCATGACGCGATGCATGCGTCTCCTCAGAGAAAACAGCCGAGGAGAGGACGCGTCATGTTCTGAGCGAAATTTTCGCCGGGTGTTCGCTAGAGAAGGTTAGCGTGCGGCTCGGATTATTTCGCAGCCGTCCGTCGTGCGCTCAAGCCCGGCGGCGCTTTTCTGAATCAAGCAATCGGCGAGAACGTTGTGGCGCGGCCGGATAACCGGAATGGATCATTCATCGAACAATACGTTTTCCCCGACGGAGATGTTCTGCCGCTGCGGGAGTCTGCTTACTTTGAAATTCGCGACGTGGAGAATCTCCGCGGACATTACGCGCTCACGTTGCGTCATTGGCTTCGCCGATTGGAGGCGAATCATGATAAAGCGCCGCAATTTGTTGATGAATCAATGTATCGCGTGTGGCGTCTTTATCTTGCCGGCTCGGCCCACGGGTTTCGCCACGGGCACCTTGCAGTTTATCAAACGCTGCTCGCGAAGCTGGATCCATCCGGACAAAGCAACCTGCCTCTCACACGAGACAATTGGTACGCGCACAATCTCGTCACGTGATGCGCAACTCATTTTAATTCGTTTCGCGAGTTGACAGTACGCAACGCGCTTTTATACTCGGAACCCGCGCTCGCCGGTTGAAAATTTTCTGAGCACACTTTAGATCAACATGCCCACCACCGAAATCATCTTAACCGAAAACGTTCCCGGCTTGGGCGCGGAGGCGGACGTGGTTAAAGTGCGCCGGGGGTACGCGCGCAATTATTTACTGCCTCGCGGCAAAGCGCATGAAGTTACTCCAGCAAGTCTGCGACAAGTTGATGCTCTCAAAGCGAAGCGCGCCGAACGCGAAGCACGCGAGCTGAACGAGGCGGAGGAATTGGCGCGACGAATTGGTAAAGCGCGAATGCTGTTTACACTTGAAACGGGCGAAACCGGCAAAGCATTTGGTTCGGTAACCGCACAAGACATCGTTAATCGCCTTAAAAACGAGCTC
This sequence comes from uncultured Candidatus Udaeobacter sp., assembly GCA_955652245.1. Classification (GTDB taxonomy): domain Bacteria; phylum Verrucomicrobiota; class Verrucomicrobiia; order Chthoniobacterales; family UBA10450; genus Udaeobacter. The sequence goes on from CATPAV010000024.1 coordinate 1,856, forward strand.
GGCGCGGAGATTGATCGACACAAAATTGCTCTGGAGCGCCCTATCAAAGATACCGGAGAACATGAAGTCGCGATCAAGCTGAATCATGACGTTACAGCCCAATTTATTTTTCAGGTGAAATCGGCGGAAAAAAAGGCCGAAGAAACTCCTGCCGAGCAGCCTGAGAAAAAACATCGATCGCTTTTCAAGAGAAAAAAAGAAACCTAATAAATGGCGACTCAACCGCCCTCGCGGACTGCTGAGAAGCCTCGCGGAGAATCGGGCAATGGGCCCGGCCGAGGCTGGCCGGAAAAAAATGGCGGCCTGCGCGGCAGGCAGTCACTCACACCTTCTTCGCAGGATATTCACCGTACGCCGCCACACAGCGTCGAAGCAGAGCAGGGCGTGCTCGGCTCGATGCTCATTTCACCGCGCGACACGATCGCAGAGTGCGTCGAAAAAATTAACGAAGAATATTTTTATGTCCCGGCGCACCAAACCATCTATACCGTCCTGGTCGAACTTTGGAACGCAGGCCAGGCGATCGATCTGATCACCTTCACGCAAGTGCTGCGCGACCGGAATCTGCTCGAAAGCGTCGGTGGCGCCGTGTTCGTCACCAGTCTCTTCACGTTTGTGCCAACGGCCGCGAACGTTCAGTACTACATCGACATCGTTCGGGACAAATACATTTTGCGATCAATCATTGCCGCGGCGACCGAAAGTGTACGACGCGCTTACGAAGAGCAGGATGAAGTCGGCAACCTGCTGGACGAAGTGGAACAGAAAATTTTCGCGGTGGGTGAAGATCGCTTCAAAGGTCAGATGCTCAGCATGAAAGACCAGGTGATGGAGGCGATCGAGTCAATCGAGAAACTTTACGAGCGCAAAGGCGGGATCACCGGCATCTCAACCGGATTTGTTGAGTTTGACCGCATGACGAGCGGGATGCATCCCTCGGAAATGATCGTTATCGCGGCCCGTCCGAGCATGGGCAAGACCGCGCTCGCCATGAACATCGCCGAGCATGTGGCCGTCAACGAAAAGCTTTCCGTGGGCGTCTTCAGCCTGGAGATGAGCAGCCAGCAGCTTGTTCAACGTCTCCTTTGCTCGCGCGCCCGCGTGAATTTGCAAAAGGTACGCGATGGATTTCTAGGCGAACGCGACTTCCCGAGTCTGACCGCCGCGGCCTCCAAACTAGCCGAAGCAAAAATATTCATCGACGACAGTGCCAGCCTCACGATTCTCGAGTTGCGCGCCAAAGCGCGCCGGCTCAAAGCCCAGCAGGACGTGCAACTCATCATCGTCGATTATTTGCAACTGCTGAGATCGACATCCCGTCGCGCGCAGGACAACCGGCAGCTGGAAATCTCAGAAATTTCCGCTGGTCTCAAAGGGTTGGCCAAGGAATTGAAAATTCCGCTGATCGTTGTCGCGCAATTGAATCGGCAACCGGAGGCGCGTTCCGGCGGAAAACCGCGATTGAGCGACCTGCGTGAATCTGGCTCGATCGAACAGGATGCCGATTTGGTCGGATTACTTGTCAGGCCAGAAATTTATGAGGAAGATGAAGAAGCACGGGCGGAAAAAGCGGGCGAAGCCGAATTGATCATCGCAAAGCAGCGCAACGGCCCGGTTGGAGAAGTCTCGCTAACCTTCCTGAAAGAGTTCACCCGCTTCGAAGATCGGGCCCGCAACGTGAGCGAACCGGACGAGGCGTTTTAATTGTAGGGCGGCTGTGTCACCCGCCAAATCAAATAGAACGGCGTTTCACAGAAACGCCCTGCAATTTTTATGCCGCTGAGACAGCGGCCTCTACAGCGATCTCGCTGCATCTATGACATGCTGGGCGTCAATGCCACGTTCTTTCATCACTTCGGCGCCCGGCGCGCTTAAGCCGAAATCGTGCAGCCCGACTACTTTTCCGTCGAGGCCGATGTATTGATACC
>CATPAV010000025.1 GCA_955652245.1 uncultured Candidatus Udaeobacter sp.
GGCACCCGAACTCGTACGACGGCTGGTCGAACTGGATATCCATCTGACCGTCACCGTTGGCCGTGCTGACAAACTTCGCCCGGCGATCGAAGAGGCGGCGGGTCATCGCAAGATCGACATCATCGGTTGGACCGAAGAGCTCCCGCGTATGCTGCACGCCAGTCATTTGCTCATCGGAAAAGCGGGCGGCGCAACGGTTCAGGAAACGATCGCCGCCGGTTGTCCCATGATCATTAATCACGTCGTTTCCGGTCAGGAGGAAGGGAATGCCCGGCTGATCATCGAAACGAATTCGGGCGTGGTAGCGCTCTCGCCAGACGAAGTAATCGCGCAAATTCAGCGAGCGTTCGCCGACGACGCAAAACAATGGCGCGAGTGGGCAACGAACATCAGTCGTTTGAGCAGACCGCGGGCATCACTCGACATCGCGGCGTTCTTATTGTCGATCTAGCGAGAAAAAATTTCCTCGCCGCCGGCAAACGTTCGCAACACTTCCAATTCCGGAGAAAGAACGATTAGATCCGCGTCTGCTCCGACCGCTAATCGTCCTTTCATTCTGAGATCGATTGCTCGCGCAGGGTTCTCCGTCGCCATCGCGATTGCTTCGTGCAGCAGCACATCGACATCGTGGATCATTGTTCGGACAAGATCGATCATGCGCGAGGCACTGCCTGCCAGCGCCGAGCGGTCGGCCAGCAAACAAACGCCGCCTTCGACGATGCAATCGTTTCCGAAGAGCGAAAATTGCGATCCATCTGCCAACCCCGCGCCCGCGGTTGCGTCGGTCACGAGGCAAATTCCAGCTGCGCCCTTCGCTCGGTACAGCATTTTCATCAACGTCGCCGAAACATGGTGGCCGTCCGCAATCAATTCGCAACTGATCTGTGGCTCGCTTAACGCAAACTCGAGCAAACCGCCTACGCGATAGAGTCCGCGACGGCGCGCTGATGACATGCAATTAAATGTATGTGTCACACTGCGCATACCGCGCTCGAACGCGCCTCGGGCATCTTCATCCCATGCATCGCTATGGCCACCGCTCACGCTGATCTTGCGCGCGCGAAAATTTTCAATTGCCTCGAGTGCTCCCGGCAATTCCGGCGCGATCGTAATGCGTTTGATCACGTCCGCATGCTCGAGCAACCGCCGCACACCGACCGGTGACGGATCCTGAATGAATTCGGCGCGTTGCGCGCCGCATTTCGCTTTTGAAATAAACGGCCCTTCAATATGAACGCCGAAGATCTGCCTGATGGAAGATCGACAATCGCGGACCGCCTTTGAAACATCGACAATTGCGTCTAATGGGGCTGTCGCTGTTGTTAGCAGCAGCGACGTGGTTCCGCCACTTGAATGGAAATCGCAGATCGCGCGGAATGCTTCCGCTGAGGCCTCCATCGTGTCGCAGCCCATCGCGCCGTGCACATGAAGATCGACAAAACCGGGCGCGAGATAATTTCCATCAAGATCGACAATATCATTTTTCGGAGCCTTCGTTTGTTGCCGGATCTCCTCAATTTTCCCTTGTTGGGTCACGATTTCCAAGCCTTCACGAATTCCATCCGGAAAAATGAGGCGCGCGTTTCTGAAAATCACGCGGCTAACGTTCAATGCTCAACCCGTCTCCGCAAGGCTACGGCGTGGCAGGCGCCAAACGTCCTTTCCAATGCCCACTAGAACTGATTGCCTTTACCACTGGCAAAGTCCATTTTCTGATCTGGGATGGATTTCGAATACGATGTCGTGATCATCGGCGGCGCGTTTTCCGGCGCGGCGACCGCGCTCATGCTCAAACGAAAACGGCCAGAAGCACGCGTTCTCATCATCGAAAAAACGGCCGAGTTCGATCGCAAAGTTGGGGAATCGACTACCGAAGTGAGCAGCTGCTACATGACAAAAATTTTGGGCCTGACCCATTATCTCGGTCATCATCAGCTGGCCAAACAGGGATTGCGTTTGTGGTTTTCGAATCGGCCGGACCAATCGTTCGATGATTGCGTCGAAGTTGGCTCACGCTATCAGAGTCGTTTGCCGGGCTTTCAAGTTGACCGCGCGAAACTTGACTCGCACATGCTCGACCTCGCGGTAAAAGCGGGATGCGACCTGTGGCGTCCAGCCAAAGTGACGAAGTGCGAGTTGAACAAGGCGAACGGGCAAATCGTAAATGCAGTTGTCGATGTTAGCGAGCGCAGCGTGAGTTGCGGCTGGGTTGTCGATGCCACAGGCCGCGCCACTATGCTGGCGCGAAAGCTGGGACATCTGCGCTCGAATAGCGAGCATCCGATCAATGCGGTCTGGGCGCGATTCAGTGGCGTCAAGCAGTGGGATAGCTACGACTGGCGAGAACGTTTTCCCGATTACGCCAACCGTTGTCGCACGAGCCGCGAGTGGGCGACGAATCATCTGTTCGGTCGGGGTTGGTGGGTCTGGATTATTCCTTTGCAGGGGGGCGATGTCAGCGCAGGCATTGTTTATGACAATCGCATTTTCAAACTCCCAGAAGGAGCGAGCCTGGGCCAACGGTTGCATGCGCACATTCTCAGCAATCCGGTGGGCCGCGAAATTTTTGGCGCGGCACGCATCATCGAGGGCGACGTGCACGCCTTGTCGATGTTGCCGTATCACGCCGAAAAAGTTTGCGATCACGGCTGGGCCGCAGTGGGCGACGCGACCGGTTTTATCGATCCGCTTTACAGTCCAGGTCTCGATTTTTGTTCTTATACATCTTATTACGTAGCCGATTTGCTGGCGCGCAGTTTAGCAGGTAAAGATGTCGCGGACCGGATTCGCTATTACAACCAGCAGTACCCGATTACCTATCGCTACTGGTTCGAGTGTTTATACAAGGACAAATATTACTACATGGGAGATGCCGATTTGATGTCGGCCGCGCTTCTGCTCGATGTCAGCAGCTATTATATCGGGCTGGTCAGGGCCGCTTACCGCGATCCGGAACGAGAATTTCTCAATTTGCCGTTCAACGGCCTTGGCGGCCGGATCGCCCGCGCTGCGATGACGTTTTATAATCGCCGTCTGGTGGCGCTGGCGAAGCGTCGGTGGGCGACTGGATATTATGGCAGACGGAATGCCGGATGGCGCGAGCTCTACGATGGATTTGTTCCCGACGCCCGCCTTCGGAAGCAAATCTGGCGCGGGCTGCGGCGTTGGTGGAAATGTGAGCTCATCAATCTGAGATTGATGTTGGCTGCGCGAGCGCCCGTCCCCGCGAGTGAGACTTCGGCGACGGCCCGAACTGAAACCGTCCAAGCGTAAAACAAACCGGCGACATGCCGATTTATCCCTTGTTCATTGCGCACTGACCAAGCCGAGGTACCAGCGCAAAAAAGCATCGCCAAAAAACATCCAGCTTAGCGCGCCAAACGCCAGATAAGGCCCGAACGGCAGCTTCGCCGACCACACACGCTTCCCGACAACGAGCGTGATCAATCCGACAATTGAACCGAGGAGCGACCCGGCAAAAAGACTAAACAACACCGCGCGCCATCCCAGAAATGCGCCAATTGCAGCGAGGAATTTCAAGTCGCCGCGACCCATCGCTTCGCGCGGAATCTGGAGCTCACGCACGACGCCGGAGATTTCGGTGAGGTTGTCGAGCACAAACTCATTACCTTCGACCGCGACGCAATCGTGATGAAAGTCCAACGTCGTATTTCCGTAAGTGTGATTGTCGATCTTCGCTTCGTCGCATTGGAGCAACAATCGATCTTTTTCGCGGGCGAAATGGTCGCTCCACAAACTTTGTTCACTGCCGACCACGAAATCGGCGTCGTCACCCTTTCTCTTCCAGGTAAACGGTGTCGGCGCGTCGAGGTGAATTCTTTTTTTTCCAAAAGCGACTTTGCCTGCTTCCAGAACAATCAAAAGAATCGAGTAACCGAGGACAGCCGCGAGCAAAGAACGAATACCTGCAGCGACTCGCGAATCGGTGTCCATCAAAGCCGGTACTGCCAGGCTAGCAATGAATCCCGCGATTATCCCGCCGATCGTCACCCGGTCTGGAATGATGAAATGCTCGAAATCGACAAATGTCCCGACGATGAGAAACGAAACAAAAATCCAGTACGCAATCGCCATTGGCCAGGAGAAGCTTTGCCAGATTTCCAGGAAAAGAAGCGCGGTCAGCAATTCCAC
>CATPAV010000026.1 GCA_955652245.1 uncultured Candidatus Udaeobacter sp.
ATCATGCTGCTCGAAATGGACACCGTACTTCTTCGCCTCATCCGCCCACCAGGATGAAACAACATTGAGAGAAAGACGGCCACGGCCAGCGATATGATCGATGTTCGCGGCTTGTTTGGCGAGGAGGGCGGGCGAGTGAAAGGTGGGACGGACCGCAACCATTAACTCGAGGCGTTTCGTCACCGCTGCCAAGGCTGCGGCTGTAGACCAGGCGCCCAGCGCAGGCGCATCGGCGCCTTTGATGTCGTTGAGGTTTAGTTCAGCGATCAGTGTGAGATCGAACCCGATCTCTTCGCTTCGTCGCGCTAGACGGCTCGCGTATTCCCACGTCGCCTCCATTCCGTTCGTCTTCCACGTTTCGGAGCCAGCCGCCGAAGACTGGGAGCCAATACCCATAGCGCATTAGGCCCCCTCCTTTTCGTCCTCAAGGTAGTCGACCAGCCGCACGTGCGGATCAAAGCCAAGAATTTGAGGCGCGTTCGCAATAAAATTGGAAAGGGCATTAATGTCGTAATAAACGATGCCGCCATCGCGATCGTCGACGATGTATTCAATGCTGCCCACGTCGATTTGCGCGGCACGGACGATTTTTTCAACTGCATCAATTATTTCTTGTGGGGGCGTGTAACCCTCCACTTGCAATCCGGCCTTCGGCGCATCAACGAGGCCCATGGTGTTCGCGGCGGAAGCGCCGTCTGCGGTCCTGCATATCTCAGCCGGACACAGATTAAAGTTCTCTCCCGAGGTGTAGACTTTGATCGCATACAGAAATTTTCCACCGAGAGTCTCGACGCGCGTAATGTGTCCGCCGCGGACTGGAAGAAACTCCTGCACGAGAGTGGTGCGATCGATCCCAAAATCGATTTCGCCGGCCGAGGCCGCACGCTCCAACGCCGGCGCAGAATCAAAACGTATAATCCCTGCACCCCTGCCGCCGATATTTGGTTTGATGATGACTGGAAATCCAATGTCCTGTGCTGCGGAAGTAGCTTGAATCGCGCAGTTCACGATACGCGAGCGCGGCGTAGCCAGTCCCAGGGAGTGCAGGAGCGCGAGTTGCGATGCCTTCGAAATCTCGAGCGAAAAGGCTTTGCAGCTGTTGATGACACGTATTCCAATACGCTCGAGGTGCGCGAGATAGTCGCGGGTGAAGAAGATGCCTTGTGCGTTACCGCGTAGGTAGGCGGAGGCGCTCATCCGGTTGAAAAACAAAGCGTATGTTCTATCGGTCGCGGTCGCGTCATACACGTGGCATCCGGCATCGATGCGAAGATACTGAATCAAGCGGCGATCCAATTCCGCAAAGAGCGGGCGGAACCACTCTGGATGCTCGTAGTAAACCGCGAGTGGTAACTGCTGATTCATCACTGGTATTTCTCAATCATTAAGAATCGGCTAGAGCCGCACCACCGACTTTTTCGCCTCTAGCTCTCGGGATTAACCGAAAAATGTTGTCTTCAAAAGGGCAAGAGGGCCGCACCTCAATGGCGCAAGCCGGCGAATCCAAATTGTTCGATGGGTCCTTACCCCAAGCCCATGGTTGTGAGCAATCCGCCTCGGATCTGACCGTCCGCCGGCAAGCCGTGTGCGCGCTCATATTCACGGATCGCCCTCCGCGTTGCATCGCCACTCACGCCATCGATCGCGCCATGATAATAGCCTGCACGAGCCAGCCGGACCTGGACTTGCCCAACCAGAGAGTCAGTGTATCCAGCGCTGTCTTGATAAACAGGTTGATTGTAAGAATCGTATCCGTAATCGTAGGGATAGTATCCGTAGTACGGATAGGGATAGTAAAAGAATGGGCCCCCAAAATCGTTAAAGAAGACTAACCGATCATCGAAGTCGCGATGGTGGTGCCGATCGCGATCAGAAGTACGGAATGTTCTGGACTGCGTCATGCCGGTGGCAACGCGCTGCCCGGCGCGGGTGGAGTTCGACGCTATTCGGGCGGGTCCCGAACCGCCGCGAAAGCCACCGCCGCTAAAGCCGCCGCCACCGAAGCCGCCGTGCCGCTGCGCCATCGCGTTTGAGCCCGCAAAAATGCAAACCGTGACAACAATTGTCGCTGCAATCAGGTTTTTGTAGATCATAAAAATCGCCAGTAGGTTTCGCCCACTTTTCCTTCTATTAATAGAAACCGGTTTGGCCTCCTTTTATTCCATTGCTTTGGAGAAAGGGATTCGTGAACTGATGATCATTGGTGCGCAAGCGCAAATTGAATCTGGAGAAAAGTCGTCCGCAACGATCTTCGAAAAGTGGACGCTCTCATCGGCCAGCTGCACTCTTCCAGGCATCCTGGTTGGTTGCGATGACGCGGATCCTTCTTCCCTGAGCAGTCCCACCGAAGTAAAGCGAACGCCGCCCCATATCTTTTTGTCTAAACCTCGTCGTTGAATTATAATCGCGACGCATCCATATCCCTTCTTATGAGCGGCTTCTTCGAGGAAGTGCAGCGGCGAAAGGTTTATCGAGTCGCGGCCGCCTACATCATCGCGGCCGGGTTCATCATTCAGATCGGCTCGGCCGTTTTCCCGGCATGGGAATTGCCGAACTGGACATTCCGTTTGGTGGTCGTGCTCTTACTAATCGGATTTCCGATCGCGTTGATTCTCGCCTGGGCCTACGACGTCACGCCACAAGGGATTCGCGCAACTCCGACGATATCTGCGCCCGGAGCCCACCGTCGCCGCAATCTAATCATGCTGATTGCAACTGGAGTGGTTGTTTCGGCAGCCGCAGGTTTTTTCCTTTTGCCACGCGTCTCCGCCCGCAAGATCGACAAGTCGATCGCGGTGTTGCCTTTCCAAAACCTGAGCGATGAAAAGGAGAACGCCTATTTCGCCGATGGCATGCAGGACGATATTCTGACGAACCTCTCGAAAATCGGTGATCTAAAAGTGATTTCGCGCACGTCGGTCATGTCGTATCGCGGCAACGGCACCCGTAACGCCCGTGAAATCGGGAAAGCCCTCGGCGTCTCTACACTTCTGGAAGGCAGTGTGCGCCGCATCGGCAATCGCGTGCGGGTCAACGTGCAGTTGATC
>CATPAV010000027.1 GCA_955652245.1 uncultured Candidatus Udaeobacter sp.
GACCAGTCGCGGCGGCGCGGATGAGCACGGTATGCTGCCTCTCTGACCTATCAGTGGGACTTGCTTAGCGACAAGGGTGAGCTGGCGAAAGGTGGTTGGGCGGGGCAGTTGCTTTACGTCAATCGCGACAAGGACGTGGTCGTGGCCTACTCCGGCACGAATCTGACGGATAATCCGAAACTGGAACCATTACCCTGTGGAATTATCGCAAAGACGTTTTTTAACGAGTAATTCCCCTGCTTGCCGCGCCGTAGTTTAACGAAGGCGGGATCTCGCTCGCCGCCATAGTCCCGCGACTGCGGGACGGAGGAGGCTGACCTCTGCCCTGTGCTTAGTTCGACCCCTTCGTCGCCGGCTTCTGCTTGCTCTTGGCGAGTGCGAGGCGCTCGGTCTTTTTCCGGCGTGCCTTGCGTTTCTTAACGTTGTCTCTGCCTTGGCTGTGCCCCATAAGTTTTAACACTCGCCCACCTGTCGCGCCGTAGCAATTCACAGGCGGACCTGTCGCGCCGTAGCAATTCGTAGGCGGATCAACCCTGCACTGTCCAGATGAGTTGTTGGTGCGCGGGATGCAGAGCATATTGGCAAAGCTTATGAAGGATTCTGTCGTCAGAGGACGCCTGCTGCAGCTTCTCTATGAACGTCGACGCGAAGGTTCCATTCCGTTCGGCCACGGTGAGCAGGCGGTCCCGCCACCAGAAGGTATAAATCGCCGCGACTGGCTGCGCGCCGTTGCCCAGCTTTCAGAGTATCGCCTCATCGACTGGACTCCTCTTGAAGATCAGAGCGGGATGGGCCTGCTGTCCGGCTTTGCCAAGATAAACGACTTCGGAGTCAAGGTGCTCGAAGCTGGCGTCGCGTCCCCGATCTCGATCTCTATCGATGAGAGCCGACGGACCACCGTTCCTCAGCAGCAACAAGCGCCGATCGCAGCAAGCACTCCGCAGCAGCAGGCGATTACGAAGGCAGTGGAGAAAGTGATCACTGCGATCAATCAAGCCGATGTGTCGGAACAGGAGAAAAATGAAGCGAAATCTTTGTTACGAAAACTGCTCGGTAGCAAAGCAGCGGCCAGCGTGTTAGGCTCGGGCGCGCAATCCCTCGTCGCGAAATATTTCACGAGATAAAGCAGAGAGCAGGCGTCAAAGATTCGTTGGCTGCCTTCCGAGTCGGAGATTCGCACGACAAGAAACGGTTAATCTTTCGGAATATACGCCCAGAGCGCACTCACCGACGATGTAAACTACGTAGTCTTCGGACGACAAAAACAGAAAGAGTACATTATGAGAAAATTAACCCCGACCCTTACGCAAAGCGGACTGCTGGCCGTGTTGCTGCAACGCCAGCGCTACAAAGTAATCCAATTGGTCCAGCGTCGCGCACACCGCAAGCAGATGCATGCTGCCCTTTGGAATACCCTCGCTTGGCCGTACCGCGCGCTCACGACGCCAAGGCTCGTCGGCGATTCTGCCGAGCCCTTTGTCGGAACCGTCCCGCGCCGCACTTGAATCTTTCACCGAGGCCAATTGCCATGTTTTACCAAATTCACACATACACCGAGCTCGAGAAACAGATTCACGACGATCTGCGGATCCAACATCCCGAATGGGTCAAGGCTAACGGCGAATGTCCCAGGTGCGATTCTTACGAGTCGCGCCTCACGGAGCTGCTCGGCGCTTCGATGCGAACGGAAGCCAACGGACCTATCGCTGCTACTCATCGCGCACTCGAACTGGCAGTGAACTGAAGGTAAAAACTTATGGAATATGTTCCATTACCAGTTATATATTTCGTGTTCTGTCTGGGGATCACCTACTTAGGAGGCTGGGTTATCGTAGCTACGCGAAGTAAATGACCGTTGACACCCATACCGTAGTAATTCAGTTAGTTCTTCTAGCTGCTATTATTTTCGCTCCCTGGCTTTATAAGAGGAGTAAGAGTTAGGTTTGTTCCGCTCAGGACTAAAGAACAAGTTACCAGAGACACGGCAGTCTGCGACAGGCCGAAACTGGATGCCCGGAATCCTTCCCATGCATCTATCGTAAGCCGCTTACGATGCATCTGGTCAAGCGCGTAGCGAACGAGTCTACGAGCAGGCGCAAATGTGGACGGCGCGGCTTTTCGAGTCGCCCATCCCAGCCAGTTCGAATGTTTAAAAGTCTAATCTGACCTCGATTGCTAAATCTGGAAGACCGAACATCCTAAAGGTCAATTCCCATACTGATTGCGCCCGGAATGTCCTCCCAGCCACATCGACGCCAAAAGCCGCGCCCGCGCGGATTATCGTCGGCCACCATGATAATAACGCGCTTGACCCCGGCCCGGCGCAGACCCTCCAGGCATTCATCCAGCAGACGCTTACCAAGTCCGCGTCCCTGATAAGCAGGATCAACCGCCAGATGATAGATGTGTCCGCGGCGTCCATCGTGACCGCATAACGCGACGCCAACAGTCCCCGACCCATCGGTCGCCACTCGGCTCAGCCCCGGGTTCCGCGCGATAAATTGCGCAACGCTTTCTCTGTCATCACCCTCGGCGATCTCGAGACCTTCGACCCGCTGCCATAGCTCAACCGCCGCGTCGTAATCATCGATCGAAAATGCCCTGGTGCTGATCGGTTCGCTCATATCGCGACACAAATCTTAGCACGCCGGGGCTGGCGATCAGCGCTCAAGTTCCGACGGTTACTTTTTCGCGTTCCGTGGATCGTCAGCCGGATTTACATATTTAATTTCAAACGGGCCCGACGCCGTGAATTTGCACGATCGTTTCGCCTGTGGTCCACACGAAATGCTTCATACCGGCAGGCATCGTGGCAAAACTGCCCGCAATCATTTCGTGGGCTGCGCTTTCATCGAACTTGTCACCGGTCCCCAGATGGATCGTTCCAGAGATGACGGTAAGATTTTTCCGCGGTCGGATGCGTATGGGGCGCAACCTTGTAACCATCCGGCGTTTGCAAGCGGGCTGTGAAGGAGCCTTTCTTGGTCGGGTCACCATTCAACACTGCCATTTTTGCGCCCGGAGGCAATCCCGGCGGAGCATCCGCTCATTTCAATTCTGAAGGCGCAAAAATTTTGTGCTCCGGCGTCGTCGTCGCGGTCGTCTTGGATATTTCCTTACCCGCGGTTTTTGGACTTTCCTTTGGCTCGGCTGCGATCACGAACGCGGCCGCTGTAACGATGACGCTAAATAATACGAGGATCTTTTTCATAATATTTTCGAGGGTGTATTTACGGATGCCGCGCCCTATGGGCAGTGTCAACCACTCAACCGCCTAGCGCTTCAGATGTGATTTCGGCGAGTTAGGCAAGCGAATGAGATCCCGGCTGACACCCGACGTCTGATTTCTAATCTCTGACCTTTGGTCCAGGCCGCGTGAGCGGGAAGCGAATCAAGGCATTCGGAGTTTAGACGCCACCCCCTCGCTCTGATCGCTCGCGAGCAGCTGCTACCACTCCATCATGCGTGTATATACACGCATGATGATTTGAGCGTAATTTCAATGCGGTCGAGCTGAACGGAGTCGAGCGACATAAATTGCAAAACCCGAGGGGCGAAGGTGAGTGAGCAGGGGAAGCAAGCGAATCAACGCTTTCGGAGCTTATACGCGACCCTACTTTCCCATTCCGCTAGCGGTTTTCAGTTTCCATGTTCCCGGTCTCCGTTTTCCGCCTGTGGAAAGAGTGCCAGATACTCGCCGTAACCCTCTTCCTTCAACTTCTCCACGGGAATAAAACGCAGCGCGGCCGAATTGACAGAGTAACGTTGACCAGTTGGCGCCGGGCCATCGTCGAACAGGTGACCGAGGTGCGAATCACTTTTGCTTGAGCGAACTTCAGTGCGCTCCATTCC
>CATPAV010000028.1 GCA_955652245.1 uncultured Candidatus Udaeobacter sp.
ATTTCGGTGCTGGGCGCGATCGTCGGCGTGTTGTTCGTCAATGTGGCAAATGGCAAACCGGCCAGCATGTTGATGGGCGCAGTCGGCGCGAGCGCACTCGTCTCAGCGATTCTGTTTTGGCCGGCAACGCATCGCCTCTTTCCAAACGGCATCATGATTGGCGGGATCGCGCGGTCCCCCACCCAGCTTTATTTCGCTTCGGTCGTCGGATTGGTCATGACCGCAGTGGTTGTCGTGATCACAAATTATTACACATCGATGCGGTACCAGCCGGTGCAAAAAATTGCGCGCGCATCCGAGACCGGCCACGCTACCAACATCATCGCAGGCCTGGCGGCCGGGCAACATGCGACCGCCCTCCCAGTTGGTTTCATTGGGATTGCAATCCTGCTCAGTTTTCATTTCGCCGGTCTTTACGGAATCGCAATTTCGGTGATGTCGATGTTGTCGATGGCCGGAATTATCATTTCGCTCGACGCTTTCGGCCCGATCACGGACAACGCAGGCGGAATCGCGGTGATGAGCCACCTGCCAAAGGAAACTCGCGGGATCACCGACGAGCTTGACGCGGTCGGCAATACAATGAAAGCCGTGACGAAAGGCTACGCAATCGCGTCGGCGGGCTTGGCGGCGCTGGTTCTGTTTGGATCGTACGTGGAAGAGTTGCGCGCGCATCTCACCAGCTCGCACAAACTTGCGACCGGCCAATTCTTCCAATTCTCGCTGCAAGATCCGAAAGTGATTATCGGTTTGTTCATCGGGGGATTGCTGCCATTTATTTTTACCGCGTTCAGTATGGACGCTGTGGGGAAAGCGGCGGGCGCAGTCGTGCGCGAAGTTCGGCGCCAATTGCAGGCCAAGCCTGGAATCCTGCGCGGCGAAGATAAGCCGGAATACGGCACCTGCGTGGATATCGTGACAAAAGCGGCGCTGCGCGAGATGATTATCCCGGCACTGTTGCCTTTGGTTGTGGTCGTGGCCGTGGCCATGATACCCCAGCTTGGCCCGGTCGTGCTCGGCGGGGTGCTCGTTGGCACAATCGTGACCGGATTGTTTATTGCCATCGCGATGACGAGCGGTGGCGCGGCGTGGGACAATGCGAAAAAATTTATCGAGGAAGGAAATTACGGCGGCAAAGGGTCCTTCGCGCACGCGGCGGCAGTGACCGGCGACACGGTGGGCGATCCATACAAAGATACGGCTGGCCCGGCGATCAATCCGATGATTAAAGTCGTAAACATTGTCGCGATCTTAATCATTCCGATTTTCTTTTAGGAAAGATCGACAAAGAACAGACGCCACAAACGGGCGAGGCTACGGCTACTGGTTTCCCAGCATCAAAAACACTTGGTTTCTTCCGCTCACCTATGTCAGACTCCGCGCCCAAGCGTATGTCGACTGTTTTAATTATCGAGGACGACGCCGATAGTCGCACAACCCTCGCAAAGTTATTTGCGACCGACGGTTGGAAGGTTCTGGAAGCGAATGACGGCGACGCCGGCCTCGAGCTGGCGTTGCACAATCGGCCGGAGCTCATTCTGTGCGATTTGTTAATGCCAAAATTGAATGGCTTTCAGGTTTGTCGCTCCATCCGGGAGCAGTTGCAACCAACGAAGATCATTGTCCTATCGGGCCGCGATTATGGAGTCGATCGAACCAGCGCGCTCCAAGCCGGCGCCGACGAATATCTGCTTAAGCCCATCACGTGGGAGCTGCTCTCCAGCGCGATCGACCGGCTACTGCCCGAGATCCCGCGCCGTCCCAGACCAAAAGCTGCGGCGGAACATGAGTCGGTCCCTGCGCGAATAAGGCTCTGGGGCGTTCGCGGTTCAATTCCGGTTCCTGGAAAGAGCACGGTCCGTTACGGCGGAAATACCAGCTGCGTGGAAGTGCGCGCTGATGGCGAGATCATCGTTCTCGATGCCGGCAGCGGGATTCGCCTGCTCGGGCTCGCTTTGGATAAAGAATTTGGACCTCGCTCGATGAAGTTAACTCTTTTGATCTCACACACTCACTGGGACCATATCCAGGGACTGCCTTTTTTTTCGCCCGCTTACAATCGGAAAAATCTCATCCGCGTTTTGGGTTATGAAGGAGCTCGCGCTGGTTTGGCAAAGATCCTGGCCAGCCAAATGGAGACGCCGTTTTTTCCCGTGAGTTTGCGTGAACTTCCGAGTCACCTGGCAATCGAAGAACTCAAGGAGATGGAGTTTCAAATCGGAAACGTCGAGGTGCGCTCCAAGTTCTCAAATCATCCGGGCATCTGCGCAGGTTACCGTCTCTTCACAAGCTCGGGATCGATCGCCTACTTTCCTGACAGTGAACCGTACGAGCAACTCAAGCAGCAATTGGCCTCGCGCGATGGAATCAGCGAGGACGAAGCGCGCGATTTTGCCACAGCCGAGCGCACCAAGATGGTCGAGTTTATTCAAGGCTGCGACCTGGCGATCCTGGATACGCAATATACCGACGAGGAGTACGCGCAGCATATTGGTTGGGGACACAGCTCGCTCAGCAGCGTCGTTTCACTGGCGCTTGATGCGGAGGTGCGCCAACTCCTGCTTTTCCATCATGATCCGAATCATGACGACGAGATGATCGATAAGATGGTGGAACACGCTCGTGCATTAGTGAAAAAAAG
>CATPAV010000029.1 GCA_955652245.1 uncultured Candidatus Udaeobacter sp.
GTTGTAGAGGGCGTGGATGGTCTCGCGGGCATCGACATACTTTGCGCGGAACGCATCGAGGTCCTGATAGCCAAGACGAATGGCAAGCTTTCGTTGTTCACTCGGATCGCTTGGAAATGCTGAAATGCTTTTGTTGTCAAAACGCCGCAGTACAGATTCACAGCGGCGGAGAAACGCATAAGCGTTCTTGAGTTTGGCGGTTTCTGAATCGGTCACGCGCCCGGTTTCGCGGAGCCGGTCGAGGGCGCAGCCCCAATTTGGTTCCCAAATATCTTCGCGCATTTGCAGCGCCTGAACAAGAAACTCGCCCTCGATCATTCCACCGGTCCCCGTTTTGAAATCGAGAAAATCGGAGCCGCTTCCGCGTTCGCGCCGAATGCGCTCGAGCATGTTGTCGATCCTCACGCCAAGATCGACATGTTGACCGGCTGTATCCCAGGCGCGTTTCGCAATTTCGATAAACTCGTTTTGCAGCGGCCCGGTAACAGCCCGTGTGCGAGTGAGCGCCTGTAGCTCCCACGGTTGGGCTCGGCTTGCGTAATACGATTGGTAGGTTTCGAGAGAACAGACGAGCGGCCCTTTTTCTCCTTCGGGGCGGAGTCGCGCATCGAGCGCCCAAATATTTCCCTCCGCGGTTGGCTGCGCCATTGTGACGATCAGATTTTGAGCGGCGCGAATGTCGTCTCCGACGAGTACAACATCCAGATCTGCGCCATAGCTGATCTCGCGTCCGCCAAATTTTCCGAAAGCGATGATGGTCAATTGCTCGCTTCCGAGAAGCTTGATCATGAAGAGGAGGCAGGCTTCGGCAAGTGCGGCAAGTTCGGCCTGGGGCCCGGCAAGAGCGCTAAGACTTAGCACGTCGCGAAGGAGAATTCGGAGCGATTGGGTTTGGCGATAAGCGCGGACGGCATCGAAACTCGCCAGGCCCAAATCCAACGAGGTGAGACGGCGCAGGTGTTCCTCAAGTGTGATTGCCTGGTCGAGTTGTTCTTCACGCGTGATTTCTTCAAAGAGTTGCGGCCGCCGAATCAAAAGCTCGCTGGCAAAACGGCTCGCATCGAAAGTCTTTACCAAGAGCTCGAGCAATCGAGGATTTGTTACGAGAAGTTCGAAGAGCAAACTGCGTAAGCCGTACGCCTCTACAAAACGAACGAATTGATTAAGACTCGTGTCCGGATCGGCGGATATCGTGAGCCATTCGAGCAAAACCGGACGCAGTTTGCGAAATATTTGACGCGTGCGCGGCGCGATGTGGAAACGTGTAGGGCCTTGTGCCAGATCGCCGAGCGCTTTGTCGGCCCGCTTTTGGTCGGCGAAAATCGCGCGGTCAGGTTGAACTGGTTCCGCGTGCGCTTCGGTAATGACGCGCCGAAAAATGGAACGAACCGCTCGCATATGTTGTCGCAGCACGGCGGTAAAATCTTGCTCGGATGAAAACCGGAGGCTAAGCGCGAGTCGCCGCAAAGCATTCGGTTCTTGCGGGACGGTGTGAGTCTGTTGTTCGGCCTCAATTTGCAAACGATGTTCGACGCGCCGGAGAAAACGGTATGCTTTGTCGAGGGTCAGCACTTCTTCGCGCGGCAGGAGATCTAATTGACGCAATCCGCGCAGCGCTTTGAATGTGCTCGATTCTTGCAAAAATGGGTGATGCGCGCCGTGGATGAGCTGAAGCGCTTGCACGACAAACTCGATCTCGCGAATGCCACCAGTGCCAAGTTTGACGTCGCGCTCAAGATTGTCCGCGCCGACTACGTCGCGCTCAATACGTCGCTTGATCCTGGCAATCTCGTCGAGCAAATCCGGCGTTGGACTCTTCGGGTAAATGAAGGGCTGATGCTGACGCAAAAATTCGTAAGCCAACTCGCGACTCCCGCCGATCCCGCGCGCCTTGATCAGCGCAAGGCGCTCCCAGGTTTCACCGAAGCCGGCGTAATAATTTTCCATACTCTCGAGGGATCGGGCGAGCGGTCCAGCCGAACCCTCCGGACGAAGGCGAAGATCGACGCGAAAGAGTGAGCCTTCCGGATGAGGTGCCGAAAACGCTTCCAGGATTTTTTTCCCGAGCCGGTTAAAGAATTCGTGATAGGAGAAGCGCGGGGAAAGCTGGCCTTCTTCGTTGTAGAGAAAGAGAAGATCGACATCCGAGCTGTGATTCAGCTCGCCTCCTCCAAGCTTGCCGAGTGCGAGAATGGCAAATTCAGCATCGGGTGAGCCGTGGCGTCGCCGGAATTCCCCATTCCAATATTCGAACACACGGCGGATGCAAATCTCCGCGATCTGCGAAAGCTCACCCGTGGTTTCCTCAAGCGGCGCTACGTTCGCCAGTTCACGAAGCGCGATTCGCGTCATCTCGCGGCCTTTCCAAAAGCGAAGAAGCGCGAAGTTTTCGGCGGCGATCGAATTACCTGCGAGAGTATGGAGATCGTTGAACATTTCTCCATAACCGCGCGCCGCGAGACACACCTCGGGCCGAGCAAGCCAGAGAACGGTTTCAGGATTCCGGATCAATCTCGTCGCGCAAACGTTGGAGACAGCGAGGAGATGAAGGAGGCCAGCTTCGCCGAGTGGAAATTCTTCGACAACATCGACGAATGCTGGCGCGCTCGCGGGCCATTTTTCGCTAAGTTGAACCAGCGTAGTTTCAACCTGCGATGGATTTAACGACGCCGCTGCTTTTTCTCGAATCCACCGATTACCGCGATCCATCCGGCCGAACATCACGCGGATTTAGCGCAAAGACCAGGTCTCGCAACACCGTCGATCACAGCGAGGCTGCAGGCGTCAGCACCCGAAGCGCTTTTTCGCGGATTTGGAAATCAACGGGACAAATCCCAACCAATTCGCCGTCGAGTTCGACGGGAACGTCCTGCTCGCTCGTTATGCGCAAATGCGGGGTCTGAAAATATTCAACCTCGGGGACGCGTATGTCAGAACTGAAGACAACATCCTGCAGATATTTGATGATCTCGAGATAACCGAGGCGTTTAAAGGCGACGACGTCGAACAAGCCATCATCGAGAACTGCATGTTTAAAAAACGGAAAAGGCCCTCCGTAATGCCGTCCATTTCCGACGAGAACGAAGGACGCCTCATCAACCGCAGCATTCTTTGATTCGATGAAAAGCCTCGGCGGCTCCCGAGCCGCGATCTGGGCGGCTGAAATGAGGTAACTAAGTGGACCGAAGCTGCGCTTGAAAGCGAGGCTGGTTTCCTTCACGACTTGCGCATCGAGCCCTACCCCGGCGAGCTGGACGAAGTATTTCCCATTCGCGTTCGGGAGATCGACAAAACGCATGTTGTCGCCCTGAATCACTTCCCAGCAAAACTCGAGATTGTTCGCGGGCAGGCCGAGCTCCATCGCGAACACGTTCACTGTCCCCAGCGGAAGCAGACCCAACGCGGCATTACTTCCGGCCAGCCCGTTGACGACTTCATTAATAGTTCCATCACCGCCGGCCGCCACGATTTTTTCGACCCCCTTCTCGGCGGCGTGACGGGCCAGCGCTTCTGCTTCACCGGAACGCGACGTCGTGAACAAAGCGCAGCCGTGCGCGATCGATTCGATGCGTTCGCGCCAACGTTCCGCTTGTTCGCTTCCGGCGGCCGGGTTGAGAATGATGGCTGTGTTACTCACGCGAAAAAATGGGAGCGGGCTTTGATCTTTTCTTCAAACTGGGACTGCGTAGCGTCTCCGCGTGCGAAAGTTGCGCTTGGTTGTGTTGATTGCCTTTGGAACCGCGATTGCGCTCGGCGCGATTGTCTTAATCGGCGTGAACTTGTATGT
The DNA here is from genome assembly GCA_955652245.1 of uncultured Candidatus Udaeobacter sp. Taxonomy (GTDB): domain Bacteria; phylum Verrucomicrobiota; class Verrucomicrobiia; order Chthoniobacterales; family UBA10450; genus Udaeobacter. Next base: position 3,788 of record CATPAV010000029.1, read on the forward strand.
GCAATCGCAAGCGATACAAGCAAAGATTCAGCAGGACCTGAGTCAGCGACTCGGCACCGTAATCCAAATTCATCGTATCAGCGTGACGCCTTGGGACGGCCTTAGATTAAGCGGTATTACGATTGCGCAGAAGCCTGCTGTAGGCTCGACTCATTTTCTTGAGGCAAGAACGTTCCGCCTTCGTGTTCGTTTTCTCTCGCTTTTTTCAAGACGGCTGGTGATCAAGGAAGTGTCACTCGTCAATCCGAACGTAGTTTGGCCGCAGGACGCGGCTGGGAAATGGCGATTGCCCGGGTCACGAGAAGAAGAGACGCCAACTGTTTCAGCGGAACAGACTCCAGCTATCCCACAAGCCCGGACGGCAGCCGTGCCACCCAATTTGCCTGAATCTCCTCTTGCGACATTTACGCCGGTGCCGCTTCTGACGCCAGCGAAAGGGGCAATTGCCAAATCCTCGAGTTCAGAGGGCCGCTTAGGTCCACAGGTTCAACGAGTCAACATCGAGGGCGGCAATTTCAGTTTTCTCGATCGCGCGGGGAACA
>CATPAV010000030.1 GCA_955652245.1 uncultured Candidatus Udaeobacter sp.
CTCTGATCACATGCGGTATTAATTCGCCTTTCGGCGAGCTATCCCCCACTTCTCGGCAGATTGCCCACGTGTTACGCACCCGTTCGCCACTGGATCACTCTCGGTATTGCTACCAAAAGTGATCCCGTCCGACTTGCATGTCTTATCCACGCCGCCAGCGTTCGTTCTGAGCCAGAATCAAACTCTCCGTTAAAAACGGTTCGGCCTCCCTTGCGGGTGACCGAAAAGTTTGCGTCAGCCACCGCTACGGTGCTGACAAAATCTGACCATTCGTAATCTGTCCCGGCCCGTGGGCCGATACAGGTTCGTCCGATCTTTTAATTGAGATCACCCAGCCACTTTGACTAGCAAAGTGCTGGGCGAAATTTTTAATCAAAGAAACTTAACGAATAACGCACAATTCAATTTTTGCTGACTTTGCTCATCTCGGATTTCACACGTCGTGTGTGCCTTTTGAAATCCGAAACCAAACTGTCAAAGATCCACCGTTCCCTCCGGTACACGGCAAAACCCGACCCGTCATTCACTGTCTGACCAAGTGGGCTCGACCCTGAGCCAAGAAGAACTCCAGCGCCACGCTTGGAGCTGGACCGCTTATCGCGGGACTCATAAAATATACGAATCCCGCATTGGGTCAATCAAGATTTTGCATTTTCTGACAAAATCTTGCTCAACCCAGAGCTTGCCCTGAGCGCAGTCGAATGGAGCCGGTGGGAACCGAGCGACATAGATGGGCAAAGCCGAGAGGCCGAAGCGAATGGGATTTGCCGAGTCAACGGGTCAATCAAAAATCTTTGCCGCAACGCGCCTTTTTAGATTGGGGAGCGTATGCTGCTGGCGTGCATGGTTTCGTGGTTAAAGATTAAGCTGGTGCAGGTCACGCCGGCTTCAGCTTTTTGCAGCTCAGATAAGTCGATCGTTCGTACGCGAAACCCGCGCTGCTCGAGCAGGGCACGGGTCTTGGGAAAAGAAGCAGGAATGATCACAACATCCTTGAGCAACAGCGCGTTCGCTGCGGCCGGCTCTTCACCGGGAACGTCCAGCAATTGAAAGCCGCGAAGTCGCTCCGCATCGATCCAGGATCGATTGATGAGGATGGTATCGTTGCCGATGTATGAGCACGCGCTTTTGAGATGAAGGCAGTCTCTGACATCGACCGACTGTACCTCGTAATCGAACGCCCGAAGTACGCCGCGCAATTGGGAGAGAGCTTCCCTATTCGTGCGTTGCGATAAACCGACAAACACGAGACGACCGATGCGCAGCACATCTCCGCCATCCAGGGTGGCAGGTTCGCGGAGAAGCTTGATCGGCCGGTAACGGGAAAGCGCATCCGCCAGACTGCGAGCTTCGGGCCGCCGGCTCGGCGCTCACATGATGGAGATGACGGCGACCTCGTCCACGACCACGGCCGGGTCCTCTACGAAGACAGCGTCCGGGAGTTCCGGGTCGGCTGGAAGAGAAACGACCCGAACACCCAATTCGGCGAGACAATCTTGATACGCCCTGTGCTGTGCAATTGCCTTGGCAACGTCAATCGGCTCGCGCGCGTGAAATGACAGTTGGCAATTGTTGACGCTTGTGCTCACCTCGCGAGTGATTGCTATTAACTCCATGGTGAAAAAACAAAACGAGTCGTCCTAACGCACCAAAACTCAGCGAGCGCTATGCGCTATCAACTATAAACAATCAATCCGGTCATGGCTCAAGAGGCTACGATTTCGTTGGAAGACGTGTCCCGTGTCCGCGCGCCTCTCAGCATGGCGGAACAGGGACGCAACCTTTTCCTAGTCGGCTTTCTGGTCCTCTTCATGGAACTGGCATGTATCCGCTGGTTCGCCGCTTATGTGATCTTCCTCCAGTTCTTCACCAACGTGATGCTGCTTGCCTGTTTCCTGGGCATGTCATGCGGCTGCCTTGCCGCCCGCGGACGCCGGGATTGGCTCGGATATTTTCCGTATCTTGCGCTTGGCGCGGTGCTGGCGGCGGTTGCGACGCTGCAACTCTATAAGGCTTGGGATGCCTTCGCGATCGATGTGGGGCACCAAGCCTCGCCGCAGGAGGTTTTTTTCGGCACGGAGTATCACAACCCGGACGTGGTCAGGTTCGTCGTGCCGATGGATCTGTTCGTAGCGGTTTTCTTCGTCCTCGTGGCCTTGATGTTCGTCGGCCTTGGCCAGGTTCTCGGCAGAGCGTTTGACGCTTATCCCAACCGCGTCAAAGGATACACCCTGAACATCGGCGGAAGTTTAGCCGGCATCACGCTTTTCTCCCTCGCATCCTTCAGCCAGGCGCCGCCTCTCGTTTGGTTTCTGATCTGCTGCGCCGGCATCGCCTACCTGCTGCATCAGGCCGGTAGCCTGACGCGCGGCCGCATTGCGGCACTGGTCCTGCTGCTGACCACGTTGGCCGTGCACCCTCTCATCAAGGATTATTTCGGTCACCATGACCGCTGGTCGCCCTATTACGCGGTCGATCTCGACAAGGCACGCGGCAGCATCAGCGTGAACACGATCGGACACCAGCAGATGGTGCCGTTCGAGACCGGTGGGTCTTCCTATTCGCTCGTGCACCTGCTCCAGCAGCACAGCGGCGGAGCTCCCTTTCGCGATGTGCTGGTCATCGGCGCCGGTTCTGGCAACGACCTTGTCCACGCGCTGCGATTTGGCGCGGCCCATGTCGACGCAGTCGAAATCGATCCGGTGATCCAGGATATCGGGATCCATAACCATCCCGACCACCCGTACCAAGATCCGCATGTTATCAAACACTTGGACGACGGCCGGCATTTCCTCCGTACGACCGATCGGAAGTACGACCTGGTCGTCTACGCCTTGGTCGACTCCCTGATCCTCCACAGCAGCTACGCGAATATTCGCCTTGAGAGCTA
>CATPAV010000031.1 GCA_955652245.1 uncultured Candidatus Udaeobacter sp.
CATAAACCATCCCAGTGTTATACAAGTCTTCTCCTCCGGGACCGATCACGGACAATTTTATGTTGTGATGGAACTGGTCAATCACGGAAGTCTGGATGATCTTATCGAGCAGCGGAATCGGCTGTCGGAGGGGCAGGTGCTTGAATCCGGTATTCAAGTCGCAAAAGGACTGCGGGCGGCGCATCGCCAGGGTCTTATTCATCGGGATGTCAAGCCAGCCAATATTTTGTTTATAGATGAACAAACAGCGAAAATCAGCGACTTCGGTCTGGCGAGCGCCGCCGCGGGAGGAACTAAAAGAGACGAGATTTGGGGCACACCATATTATGTCGCGCCGGAGCGATTAAACAACGGACCGGAAGATTTCCGCACTGACATCTACGGTCTCGGCGCAACGCTTTTTCATGCCGTTGCAGGCAAGGCACCGATCGAGGGCGACACAAATTCTGCTGCTCTGCTGCTCGATTTAAAAAATCATCCACTCGATTTGCGCGCCATTGCGCCGGATGTTTCTCAGCCGACAGCCACCGTTCTCGAGCGGATGATTGCGCCTGATCCCGCTCAGCGTTTTTCGTCTTACGACGAGTTGGTGTCAGAAATGGAGCACGCGCAGCACACTCTCAAGGGTCAGGAACATGTCGCTGTTGCGCGCGGGCGATGGCCGCGGTGGGCTTTGGCTGGTGTTGTTCTGTTCGTCATACTGGCGGCGATGGCAGCCCTCTTTTTTACTCGCAGACCGCGCGGGCATGTTGCGACCAGCGCATTGCCGAGTGCATCGGTTGCGTCGGTCAAACTCAGTGCGAAGGACAAAAGCCCGGCGCATCGTGCGGTAAATCCACAACCAGCAGGTGTCGCTACCCGGGCGGAGAATGAAAAAGAGATTCTCGCACTTGAGGCCGGTCCATGGAACGCAGCGCTTGCCAATTATAAAGAGCAGATCGCTCTTTATGATTTCGCCGCCGCTAAGGAGGCGATTAAGAATGTGCAATTGAGCGGCGCGTCGCTGAGACAGACGCAGGAGGCAACAGAAAAAAAAGCGCAATGGCTGATCGATTGGAAAAGCAACCTGATCGATGATATTAATCGCGCGCATTTTTCCGGCGCAATTTCAGACAGCAACGGGGCCAAATATACAGGCATAGCCGGCGCGACCGATCAGAGCCTTAGTTTGAAGCTTCCGTACGGCATCGCACGAGTTACGTGGAGAGAACTTTCGCCGAAGACCCTGCTGGCGGTCTCTACTTCATTCGTCAAAGCAAACGCGCCCGACGCACCGGATCGACAGTGGCGCTGCGCAGCCTTTGCGAGTGAGTTCGGGCAAACGGAGGTTGCGCGACAATTGGCCGAGGCGGCCGCGAAGGTCAAATCCCAGTATGACGAGCAGATTTCGCAGCTCTTTCAGCCCCCTCCACAATTTCGTTAGACCAAAGATAGGCGGCTGAGTTTCTTGTCCGGTCGACATCTGTATTGAAGAAGACCGTCGATTTTGCTGGTGAAGCTCTGGATTGGGGCGAGATTTGCAGCTGGCTCGAGATGAACGAATTGTAAATTCGGGAGTCAGATTTAGACGAACCGTTGCCATAATCGATTTTGGCGCGACCTTTTCGATTCGCGAGTATGGAGCAAAACCCGCCGCCATTTCCTTCACCGGAAGAGCTGAGAACGAAGATCACGGAGTTTATGAAGTCAAACTTCGGCGATCGCGGCTCCGTTGCGACTTTTGCCCAACCAGAGCCCGCTGCCGCGGACGAAGAGCCGCCACCGAGAACGAGCGGTGAAGAATTCGTTTTTAATTTTCTCCCGCGCGACATTAAAGCGCATCTCGACCGTTTTGTAATCAAACAGGATGAAGCCAAGAAGGTGCTCTCGATCGCGGTTTGCGATCATTACAATCACGCCAATTATCTTCGCCGGCTTGAGAAGGAAGACGCAGCCCGGGCAGAGGAAACCGAATACGCAAAGCAAAATGTGATTCTGGTAGGGCCGACCGGCGTTGGGAAAACTTATCTGATCAAGCACATTGCCGAGCTCATCAAAGTTCCATTCGTAAAAGCGGACGCCACGAAGTTTAGCGAGACCGGTTACGTCGGCGGCGACGTGGAGGATCTCGTGCGCGAGCTTGTCCAGAAAGCAGATGGCGACGTCAACCTCGCGCAATTCGGAATTATCTATATCGATGAGATCGATAAGATTGCGTCGGCCTCAAATTTGATTGGTCGGGACGTGAGTGGACGCGGGGTTCAGACGACTTTGCTCAAGTTGATGGAAGAAACCGAGGTGCCGGTGCGAAGCATGAATGATCTTCAGGCACAATTGCAGGCCGCTTTCGAATTCCAGAAACGTGGCAACGCCAAGCGGGAAACGATTAATACGCGACATATTCTTTTCGTGGTGAGCGGCGCGTTCGAACGATTGAAGCAGCAGGTCTCGCGGCGCATCTCACAGGGCCAGATCGGATTTAGCGCTGAGCCGGTAAAGGTGATGGACAACGAATTATTTCAATTCGTCACGACGCAGGATTTCGTCGAGTACGGATTTGAACCTGAATTCATCGGTCGTCTGCCAGTGCGCGTGGTCTGTGAAGACCTGGATGCTGGCGATCTTTACAAGATCATGAAATTTTCCGAGGGCAGTTTGCTCCGGCAATACGAGCGCGCCTTTCGCGCCTACGGGATTGAGATTAGCTTTGATGATGAAGCGTTGCGGCTGATTGCCGACGCTGCGGCGAAAGAAAAAACCGGCGCACGCGGATTGTTGACCGTGTTCGAGAAGCTATTTCGCGATTACAAATATTACCTCGCCGGATCAGGTTTGAGCCAGTTGCGAGTTACGGCTGAGCTGGTGCGTGAGCCGAAGCGGGTGCTCGATCGGTTGATGGCCGAGGGACACAAGATCGAGGCGCAAACGCTCGAAGCCGGTGTGCGTCAATTCACCGAGAAATTCAAAAACGAGCATGGATTGAAGGTTATTTTCGATGAGACAGCAGTGCGGCGTTTGGTTGAACGGGCGCAAGCCGAGCGGATGACCATGACTGATCTTTGCGCCCATTTGTTTAAGGACTACCAATTTGGGTTGAATCTGATTAAAAAGAACACCGGTCGAAAAGAGTTTGTGCTTAATGCTGAGGCTATCGACGCGCCGGATAAATTTTTGAGCGACGTGGTGGTGCAATCGTACTATCCAGTTGCGGCGGCGCAAAAAGCCTGATTGCCAATGAAACGGTCGCTGGTTACTACAGTCATCGTTGGCGTTGCTGTTGCCGGAATCGTCAGCGGACTGCATGCCAGTGGCTTGATCTTGCATTTTGAGCGGGCTGTGATCGAGCCTATTTCTGATTACATTAGGGCCACTAGAGTCGTCAGCGAGAAGTGGCAGTACGTCTTTGTCCCATTGCTCGCCCTTGGGGTCGCCTGGCTGGCCTTGACCAGTGTGTCGCGCCGCGGGATGCGTTGGTTATTTCTTGTTTTATTGATCGAATTGCTCGGCCTTTCCTGGGTCTGCTCGCTCTACCGGATTTTTTTCCAACCGTTACCCTCTGTTTTTGCGGTGCTCCTCGCATGGCTCGTGGCAGAGGGATGGGTTGTCTTTTTCAGGCGGGACCGCCCGCATTGGTCCAAACCCTTCTTCGTTGGCCGATTGTCGAACAAAGAACTTCGTCGCCTCCTGGAAGGCGCAATTCCGTTCGATCCGCAACCAAGAGTGCACGAAGTGACCGTGGTTGCCTGCGACATTGCGAATAAGCACGGCCTCGCCGCGAGCTCAGAGCCCGCTGTCTTTGCCGAAGACACAGAAAAGTTCATTTGTGACGTGGCCGACCGTCTCCTGGAAGCGGGCAGTTATATACAAGCCGCCGACGGCGAAGGCGTCGTTGCCATCTTCGGATTTCCTGATAGCAACGCCGAGCATGCTGACAAAGCCGTTCGGGTTGCCCTCGATTTGGTTCAGGGTTCTCGCGAGCGTCAGCAGAACAACGGCGAGACTTCTGGAAATTGCGATACTCATATCGGCATCACCTCCGGCACGATAATTGTTGCACCGCTGAAAGCCGGCGAGCGCCCGGCGCTCTTAACCAGCGGCGAGCCGGTCGAGTTGGCGCGCAGAATGTGTGCCGCAAATCGTCTCTATGGCTCGCACATCCTGATTGGCACGCGCACTTTTGATCTGGCGAGCAAGGCAATTGTCGCGCGGCCGATTGATTTTCTTAAGGAAGCGGCTTCGCAAGATCGGCATGAAATTTACGAGCCGCTTTGGCTTGCCTCCGAGGCCAAGCCCGAACATATCGCGCGCCGGGACTTTTTCTGGAATGGCGTCGTGCTCTATCGAGAAAAACGTTGGGCGGAAGCGTACGCGGAATTCCAGAAGGCACGGGGATCGGATGACGAGAATGATGCTCCGTTACAATTCTATTTGCGCCGGCTGGAGCCGCTCACGCTGAACCTCACGGAGTTGTCCTCCGACTAAACCTGCGCGCTCTTTTGAGAAAGACCGAATATCCGGCCGCGCTCCGGAATTTGATTGCGCAACTGCGACAAATGCCTGGCGTTGGACCTCGCTCGGCAGAACGCATTGCGCTTTGGATTGTGCGTACGCGGAATGATCAACCGGAGCAGATTGCGGCCGCCATCAGTGACACTCGGCAATCTATTCATCCCTGCGCGCTTTGCGGATTCTTTACGATTGAAGACATCTGTCAGATTTGCGCGGATTCTTCGCGCTCAACCGAATTACTCTGCGTCGTCGAACAGCCCACCGACATTCTTCCCCTCGAGAAAACGAGCGCGTTCCGCGGCCGATATCACTCTCTCGGAGGAAAAATCTCGCCGCTCGATCACGTCGGCCCCGAAGATCTGCGAATCAAGGAATTGCTCGAGCGCCTCGATCGAGAAAGGATTTCTGAGATTATTTTCGCTCTCCCTGCGGATGTCGAAGGCGAAGCGACCACGAATTATCTTGTCGATCTTTTGAAAGACAAGGCGATAACTTTGACGCGCATCGCCCGCGGCTTGCCGGCAGGCGCCGGCCTCGAATCGGTTGACGAGCTGACGCTTTATCAAGCGCTCTCGGGACGAACGAAGCTGTGATGGTCGAAGAGTTGAAGTGTTGAAGAGAGGAAGCGGATTACACGCGCGCTTTAACGCTTTAACTTTTCAACGCTTCAACGGTGAGCTAACTTTGGCACAATGTCCTGTGCGAAAATGGATCCGACGCTCCACCAGGCACAGAAACCACCCTGGATCAAGGTGCGGTTGCCGTCGAACCCGGTTTTCTTTTCGACGAAAGCGCTTATTTCCGATTTGCGGCTGCATACGGTTTGCGAAAGCGCGCAGTGTCCGAATCGCTGGGAATGCTGGAGCCAGGGCACGGCCACGATGATGATCGCGGGGGATCGATGCACACGCGCCTGTGGATTTTGCGCGGTGACAACGGCGAAACCTTACGCGCTGGAAGAAGACGAACCACAACGCGTCGCCGAGGCGGTGCGTCGAATGAAATTGAAGCACGTTGTCATTACTGCAGTTGCGCGTGATGATTTGAAGGATGGCGGCGCCGCTCATTTCGCGCGCACCATCAGCTCGATTCGTGAAATGGATCCTTCGGTGATCGTCGAAGTCCTGGTTCCCGATTTTCATGCGCAGGATTGGTGTATCCAGATTGTGCTGGAGGCCGAGCCAGACATTTACAATCACAACATGGAAACCGTTGAGCGTTTGACTCCGCTCGTGCGCTCGCGCGCAAAATATCGCACTTCACTGCAAGTGTTGCGGCGTGCCAGGGAATTGTCGCGTAAAATTGTGACGAAGAGCGGTGTCATGCTCGGTCTCGGTGAGAAAGAGATTGAGGTTTTTCAGACGATGGACGACCTGCGTGAAGTGGGTTGCCAAGTTTTGACGATTGGTCAGTATTTACGTCCCACTCCGAAACATTTGCCGGTCGTCGAATACATCACGCCGGACCAATTCAATTACTACGGCAATATTGCTCGCCGAAAAGGATTCGAGCACGTCGCTTCCGGCCCCCTTGTTCGCAGCTCTTACCACGCGGCGGATTTTCATCCGGTGGCTCGTCGATGACGGAAGCGGACCAGAATCGTGTCGCACAAATTCGCCTAAGCACCGCCGCGATTATTCCGGCGTACCGCGAAGAACAACATATCAGTGACGTTGTTCGTCGAACCCGTCAACAACTCGATCATGTCGTCGTAATCGATGATGGATCGAGCGATAACACTGCACGGTGCGCACGCGGAGCGGGCGCTGAAGTTATTGTTCATAGCCAAAACCGCGGCAAAGGCGAAGCGATCAAGACAGGCTTGCGACACTGGATGGATCGACAATTCATACACGTGATCATTCTCGATGCCGATGGCCAACATCTGCCAGAAGAAATCGACCGTTTTATCGCGGGCGCCGCCCAGGCAGGAGATCGCAGCTTTTTTCTTGGCAATCGCATGAATAATCTGACCGGGATGCCGTTTGTTCGACGCGTCGTGAATCGGTACATGAGCAATCGGATCAGCCGTATTTGTCGGCAAAAAATTCCCGACACCCAATGCGGTTTTCGCATGTTAGATCGACAATTGATCCCTCAGCTGCTCGACGGCGGCAACCGCTTCGATTACGAAACCGAAATGCTCGTCATCGCCAGTCGCAAAGGCTATCGAATCGAATCGGTGCCGATCACCACCATTTATTCAGACGAAGTGAGCAGCATTCACCCGGCACGCGACACCATCCGTTTCTTCAAAATGATGAGACGATATCGAAGAGTGTAGTGACAAACGTGTCGTCCGCTTAGTGATTTCTGGATTCAAGGCCAACCGGCTTATAGCTATGAATAATGATCAGGAAACTTAAATCCGGCGACTACCGTTTATATTCGCGCAAAAAGAACCCGAGGACGGGCAAGCGGAGGAATCTGGGCACGTTTAAGACACGCGCTGCAGCCAAGAAACACGAACGAGCCGTGCAATATTTTAAACGGCATTGACTCGTTCAGCTGAATCGATAAACAAGCAAGGGAAGGAGATCTAATCATGGTACACATGCTGGTTCGTCACAAAGTCGCTGACTTCGCTAAATGGAAACCGGTCTATGACGCGCACGGTTCGGCGCGGCAGAACGCAGGGCTAAAAGAGGAACATCTTTTGCGCAACGTCGACGACCCGAATGAAGTGATCCTGCTCTTTTCGGCGGAAGATCTTGAGAAGGCGAAAG